>CAZAQZ010000161.1:0-6660 GCA_964487175.1 uncultured Verrucomicrobiota bacterium
CGGGCGCGCGCAACCGGCGAAGAATCATCCAGATCAGCACCGCGTTTGCCGCGTGGAGTACCACATTGACAGCGTGGTACGGCAGCGGATGAAGTCCCCACAATCGGTGCTCCACCCAGAATGTCGTCAGCGTGAGCGGATAATACCGGGAGACGGACAGCGATGACCAAATCCGCCGCAACCCATCCGCCGCAGTCATTGCCGGATTGGCAGTCAAATGATCGTCGTCGTCCCAGACGAACCCGGCATGCAGTACCGGGATGTACGCCACGAACGTGACAATCACCAGTGCGACAGCCAACAGCCAGGACTTGGGTTCAGAGCAGCAATAGGTTTTCGTTTCCCGAACCGATTCCGCCGTCTGCTGAACTGGAGCGCTTTCGCTGGGCTCACTTCTCATCATTGATCCGATGATAGGGCTTCCACCGGAGGCAGGCAAGGAGACACACGGCAGCAGAACAACGGACGCTTGTCTTTTGTCGGTACGATAGCGAGACTAACGCAGGAGCGGCAGCCCGTATATGACACTGCCATTAACTGATCCCATTAAGCCGGAAACACCCTAGAGTGCCTGCTTCAATCATCAATGGTATCCGAAGGCTGATCTTGTGGTCGGTGGTTGCGCTCGTGTTATTCCCGTTCGGGTTCGCGGTGTGGTGGCTTGGCTGGTACGACAATTACCATGTTGTCCTGCCCGGAGATCTCTATCGGGGTGGTCAGTCATCTTCTGCAACCCTCGCGGCGCATATTGCACGCGACGGACTGCACACGGTCATCAACCTGCGGCCCGAGACCAATGAACTGTGGCACGTTCAGGAGCAACAGATCTGCGAACGGGCGGGTGTGAAGTTCATCGACTTTCCCCTGGAGGGCGATCGTGCGCCAACTCCAGAACAAACCTCATCGCTGATTGCCTTGCTGCGAGGAGCGCAACACCCCGTGCTTGTGCACTGCGACCATGGGGCCGACCGAACGTCTTTTGCCGTCGAGCTCTATCTCAGGCAGATAACGCACCGTTCGGCGCCCGAGGCACGGAAAGCATTCAGCCTGTGCTATGGTCATCTGTGGTTTACTCGTGAACGTTGTTTTGACGATGCCTTCGATCAATTCTTGCGGTCTAAATCGTCCGGTGGCGCGGCGCTGCTTGATTTCAGTACTACAACGATCGGCCACGAGAGCCCGTCAGGAGGGAGTCAATGAACATGAAGATGAACCGGGCCATCCAAATCACGGACTTCCTGCTGCACGTCGTGTCGGGTCTGTTATTCATCCAAACCGGCGGTGTGATTCTATTCGGCTGGTTTGGTGGAATGCCTGGCCGTGCCGGCCCCCCGCCTGTGATGTCTCAGATATGGATCGGCGGTGTGCTTGAATTCTTTGGCGGCATCGCCATCGCGCTGGGCATCACCACGCGCGCCGTCGCCTTCATCCTGTCCGGCATGATGGCCGTGGCCTACTGGCAGTTTCATGCCCCGAACAGCCCATGGCCGACACGGAACCAGGGCATGCCCGCCATCCTGTTCTATTTCATCTTCCTCTATATGGCCGCGAAGGGCGGCGGCGACTGGAGTCTCGACGCGTTAGCCTGCCGCAAATGCAAGGGCACCGCAGGTCCGGGACAGGTGTAGCCGGGGAGCGGTGTCTTACGAATGGACAATTGGCTCCGATAACCGCGTGACGACACCCAAGATAACCGCCATCATTTCTCGGACACCGCGCTCAAAATCCCTTCGTCCGGCACGAGCGTCCATTTGCTGTCCGGATTGTATTCCTTCATGGCCCCGGCAATCCGGGAAGTCTTTTCTCCAAGATTCCGCTGATACACTTTGCCATCCTGATTGACGATAAACGTCATGATGCCCGACTGGTCCCAGTGCTCCGGATACGCCACCAGCGCGAATCCCCCTGTCAAGTCGCCGTGACTGATGTAATTCATTCTCCCGCCGGGCGCAGCCGGGCCTTGGCGGGTCAGTATCCTGAAATAATAACCGTGAAAAGGATGCGGACTCGTGCCCTTGTTTTTGACATAACCCTGGGCATGAGCTTCCGCCACCAACGGCCCGAATGGGCTGGCTGGTTCATTCTCCGCCGTCGCCCAATAAAGGCCGTCCTTCATTCCGGGCGTGCTCTTGAATTTCTGGGCATACTTGCCTCCTCCGCCCGCGGCCGCATTCATACTGGCATATTGCCGTTGCGCTGCCACATACGCCCGGCAAACGCCGATGGCGTGGAGTTCGTCCTTACCGATGTGCCGGTTGATGATCTCTTCCTTGCCCGCCGCCGTGTCGAAACGCCATTGCCCGTCCGCTTTCACCAGGGGAATCGGCATGGGCCACTCGTTCGTGCCAATCGAAAATGTGACTTTG
Source organism: uncultured Verrucomicrobiota bacterium (assembly GCA_964487175.1). Taxonomy (GTDB): domain Bacteria; phylum Verrucomicrobiota; class Verrucomicrobiia; order Palsa-1439; family Palsa-1439; genus CAWFPN01. Next base: position 2,367 of record CAZAQZ010000161.1, read on the forward strand.
TCGTCGCCCTCTGGCACAGGCTTGCAGCCCTGCGCCATGGCGTTGGCGAACCCCTTTGCATTGTTCGCGTCCTGCACCTTGTCACCGGTTAAAAGGTCTTGGATCCCTGGCCCGAAGATTTCCTGCAAGGCCGCTTGATCGTTGGCGGCGACGGCCGCCTGCAGTACTTTGATGGCCTCATCCGGGGAGGCGAACAACCGTTGGGTGACGACTGGTTTCAATTGGGCATCCGCCTGCTCCGCCGCGTGAAGGTTCGCCGTCAACATTCCCCAGCCACCCGCCAACAAAGCGATTGTCAAAAGGCTGGCAAAACGTGTCATTTGATTTGAAAATCTCATAGATTGATCAGGTCTGTTTGTGTCCAATGGAATTGAGTAGTTCATCGTCTTCCCCCTCGTCCTTCAGGGTGCGCCACCGCGCGACTTTCTTGTCCGCGACGAGCATAATCATGCACATAGACTCCGCCCTCGTAGTAGCCGCCGAAAACAACCACATCAGGATCCGGCACCACCACCGCGCCGCGATATCCAGTGTCCACGTAACCCACACATCCCATCAGGGCCGCCAACATCGCCACGCCCAGCCCGCTCTTCATTCGGCCGATCGGACCGCTTACTTTTTTCATACAGACTTTCCTTTCGCGGAAGAAATGAAACAATGTGGCCGCTCCCGGGATGCCACCAGGGGCGTGTCGATCGCCAATCGCATCATTGTTTCGGCCTGACCCGCTTCGCCAACCTGATAGGCCGCCGTGCTCGAGCCATCAAGCGTCAGCTGTTTTTTCTGTTTGATATCCATGTCCCGTAAAATAGCCGCTGAAGCCTTCCTGTCGCTATGGGGTGTTCACCCCACCCGGTGGCCCGGGCCAGGGCTTTGCAGACGTCAAGAACATCACAGAATTCCTTGCCCAGTTCCTTTCCTCTTGGATTCAAGTAACTCCTTGGGGGGAGAAAAGAGTGTTTACAGATCTTGCAGACAAACTCCTCAGAGGTATTCACTGATGTGCTGTCGGATCTCATATATTCCTTGCGGTCAGCACTAGAACGTATTCGATTATGTCCGGGAGTCAATTAGCGCGGACAGAAAAGTCAGTGCATAATGGACGAAGAGGCGCAGTCGTTCGTCATTTAATCAACTGGAACGAGGATGTTCCGTACGGCCTAGGGGTCAGATCCTGTTTTCAGACAATTGCCAGATTCAAATGCCACCGATTATTCGCGGCTCAACTCTTCCCACGACACGCATGACGAGGTGCCGGGAGATAAACTTGGATGGGGATCTGAGATTGAAAACTTAAGAGGGGTCGGGTCGCCGGAGAATGGATTCGGCCAGGGATCCGAGATTGGAGATTTCAGGGGGTTCGGGGTGCCGGGAGATGGATTCGCCGAGGGATTTGAAATTGAAGATTTGAGAAGGCTCGGCCAGGGATTGGAGATTTTAGAAGGCTTAAGGGGGCGGTGATCGTGGTGACTGCATTGCTTTAAGCTTTTGCAGGAAGGCGCTGGCGCGCTTCTGTTGATCCGAGGTTTGCCGGACCTTTTCGGTGAGGTGACGCTGGCCGGTGATGGGGGAATTCTGGAGGGAATCGGCCCATGCGCGCAGTTGACGGGAAACGGATTCAGAGAGGTATTTGAGATCTGAAATATCAGATTTGAGATGATTGAACCGCTCCCGTCGTTCCAGCAGGCACAACATTGAGCGCACTTCGCCGGCCGAACCGCGCGCGATGTAGAGGAACGTCAACAACTCCTGTGTCGTCCCGCGCTCGAAACCTTCAGCCACGTTGTTCGAGACCGACAAGGCCGCGCGCTGCAACTGGCTGCGGAGATCGCCCTAGTAATTGAACGCCCGGTCGGAGGTCAGCTTGAACATGCGCTCGGCCAGAGTCATTCCCGCCTGCCACACGGGCAACTGCTCGAACCGCTCGTGCTTCACGGCAATCTTGAATAGCAGATTCCAGATTTGAAGTCAAGCAAACTTGCATCCATATATTGCCAGTAGCGCAACCGGCGCATCGATAGCGAAGGCGGTCGAGGCTGCAACCAGATTCCTGTTGACAGAATGCTATGTAAAAGGCATACTCCTGATGTCGTAAATGAATGTACTGTGCATAAGGTTGACGATCGATTGCCCCAGGGGCGTCGCGTCGGATTCGGCCGCCCCCTGGCAGTTCGACGTTGGACGCCGGTTCGGACAAGCCGAGACCGGCCGAATTCAACCTACTACAACCTAGTACGACCTAATACGGCCTTAAAGTTTTTTTCCGGGAGGGATGAATGCAGAGGGGGCGCGGGCGGGCGGAAGGATTTGCCGCCTTGGGCCCGGTGTCAGGCAAAAAATGTGGGCTAATGAAGCCTAATGAAGGTTAAATGTATTTCGCGGAGAAATTGGATGGGGAGTCCAAGACAATTGGGGAGGCGGGTAATGCTAGGGCAAAGTGACAAATCGCGCTTGAACGGCGGGGATTTTTCACTATTGTTTCGACGGCAAGAGGGAATTTGCGGCCATGGAAGAATTGACCTGTCCAAATTGCAATGTGGATGCCGATCCGGAGGAGTTGAAGCGGAACCACCTGCGCTGTCCGACCTGCGGCTTCGACATGAGCGAAGCGTCGGGAGACGATGAGGACGACGAGGAAGACGAGGATTTGGTAGACGAGGACGAGGAAGATGAGGAGGAAGAGGACGAGAAGGAGAAGGAGTAGTTTTTCCTCTTCCGGCGTTGCAGTTCCTCAACCGGGATGTTGATCGAAATCTTCGAGGGCGGTCCTGTCGCCACCAACGGTTATCTCGTCTGTGATCACCGCGGTGGCCATGCCTTGGTGATCGATGCGCCGCAGGGGACAGCCTCGCTGATGGTCGAGCAGGCGCGGCAATGGGAAACCCCGATCGATTGCCTCATTAATACTCACGCGCACTGGGACCATTTTCTGGATAATGCCGTGCTGCTGCAACTGACGAAGGCCAAATTCGGCATTCACCGCGAGAGCGCGCCGTTGCTGGCGATTCCGCAAACCCGGATGTTCGGCTTGGACATCGACGTCGAACCAAGCAAACCGGATTTCTTCCTTGAGGAGGGTGAACCATTTCGCGTCGGGGAACTCACGTTCGAGATCTTTCATTGTCCGGGTCATTGTCCGGGCAGCGCCGTGCTGTTTGAGCGAAAGGAACGCGTGGCGTTTGTCGGGGACGTGTTGTTCGCGGGTTCGATCGGGCGCACCGATCTGCCGGGTGGCGACCATGATCTCCTGATTCAATGCATTCGCGAAAAACTGCTGCCACTCGGCGACGACGTGCGCGTGCTTTCCGGTCATGGACCCGCCACTACGATCGGCGAGGAGCGCCGTACAAATCCGTTCCTGGCCGGTTGACATGCATTTGACCCTTGAAAATCAATGGTTGCAAGCAGGTCGGCGGTTTTGTAGGATTCGGGAAACCTTAACCATCAAGGAGGAACTCAGTAGCTATGGCAAAATTGACAAAGTCGGCGACATTGAGCACGCTCGCCGCGAAGACCGGTCTGTCCAAGAAACAAGCAGGGCAGTTCGTCGAAGAGTTGGTCAAGCTGTCGTACAAGGAAGCAAAGAATTCGTTTACGATTCCCGGCTTGGGCAAAGTGGTGTTGGTCAATCGCGCAGCGCGTCTCGGCCGCAATCCGGCCACGGGCGAGCAGATTCAGATTCCCGCCAAGCGCGTGGTCAAGTTCCGCATCGCCAAGGCGGCAAAAGACGCCATTCTTGGCAGCAAGTAATTCGCGCAGATTTTTGCGATTTGCAGCGAACGTAAAGTGGGGCGGCTCGAATGCTTCGGGCCGCCCTTACTTTTTTGCGGCGCCCGAAACGGACCGCTGCGTGAAGGCGGTGATATTATGGATGCCTGCCGAGCGGGCCGCATCCACAATGGAAACCACGGTGCCATAGCTGGCGTTCTTGTCAGCGGAAAGTTCCAATAATACATCGGGATCCTTTGCCTTTGCCGCGCGCAATTCCTTCTCGAGATCGATCAGGCCTGTCTGCTCCTTGTCCATGTAAATCCTGCCGTCCGGGGTGACGGTGACGAGAAGGCGCGCAATCTTTTCCTTGCCGATTTCCTCCGCGGTGCGCGCTTCCGGTAGCGATACTTTCACGGCTTGGGGCGTGTTGTTGATGGCGGAACGAAACGTGGTCGACGCGATGAAGAAGATCAGCAGGTTCAACAGAATGTCCACCAGATTGATCATCCGGATCTGCGGCTGCCGATGCCGTTGGGACATTTCGAAGATGCGCATGGGAATTCGCCCGGCTTGTTAACGGTAC
>CAZAQZ010000162.1:0-6560 GCA_964487175.1 uncultured Verrucomicrobiota bacterium
ACGCGTGGCATAATATTTCGTTCAGTCCGTTTCATCGCGCGGAGGAGGATTTCGCGGAGATGGCCGTGTACTCCGATTTCATCAGGCCGGTGCTGTACAGCAATTGCGCGGGCCAGCGAATGCGCAGTTTCGTTGACAGCACGCACGGGAACATGTTCGGTGACGTGCCTCCCGATCAGTTGACGGAGGTGCTGTATCGGATGCTGGATTATAAGGAAGCGCCGTATGAGAAGGTGGCGGCCACGGGATTGTCGGCTGATTACGTGCTGCGCGAAACGCGACGGGCGGTGCAAGACGTCGCCGGTTTCAAGACGCAGATCTGGCCCGGCATCGACATCGATGTGCCCGTCGAGGAAGGCAGCAGCCATTGCACGCCCGAAAGCGTCAAACAGGAAGTGCAGGCTGTGTTTAAGGGCGGCGCCCCGGGGATTCTTCTCTCCCGGAATTATGTGGAGATGAAACCCGAACATCTTTCCGCGGCAGGCGCGGCCTTGCGCGACTTGGGGTTGCGATGAGGCCAGAGAATGCTTGCGTTTCCGGGGTTTTTGAGTGATGGTTAAGTGTTCTCACCCCGTAGGTTGTTCCAGAATAGGATCAATGCCCTCAAAGGATTGCGTCGTTCAATTCCGAGTGCGCTACAGCGAGACGGACCAGATGGGGACGTTTTACAACTCACGCGCGCTGGAATGGTTCGAATGCGGGCGCACGGAACTGATGCGTTCGCTCGGCCTGCCGTACGCCGAGATGGAGAAACGCGGCGCCTTCCTGCCGGTTGTCGAAGCGCACGTCGAGTATCGCGGTCGCGCCCGCTACGATGATCTGCTGCAGATGACCAGCCGCGGTTCGCTCGCGGGCAAAGCGCGTCTTCGCGTGGACGTGGATATCGTGCAGGTCAATGGCGGCGCACCGGTCGCTCGGGGCTACACGATTCACGCCGTCACCGATCCTTCTGGGAAACCGATTCGACCGCCGTCTTGGATGACGGAGTTGTTCGGCGACGGAGTGAGCCATGGAACAATCCCCCGCTAGCCATCTCTTTCTCAGCGGCAATGACGCCGTCGCACATGCGGCACGGGACGCGCGCGTTGCCCTCGGTGCTGGTTATCCCGGCACGCCTTCCACGGAAATTCTGGAAACCTTCTCCGCACTGGGCGGCAAAGCCCAGTGGTCACCAAACGAGAAGGTGGCAATGGAAGTCGCACTCGGCGCCGCGTTCGGAAACGCGCGGGCCATTGTGACGATGAAGCACGTCGGCCTGAACGTCGCCGCCGATGTGTTATTCACCGCGGCTTACACCGGAGTGAGTGGCGCGTTGATCGTCGTCTCCGCCGATGACCCCGGAATGTCTTCCAGCCAGAACGAACAGGACAACCGCCGCTACGCCGTGGCGGCGGGCGTGCCGATGCTCGAACCGTCCGACGCGCAGGAAGCGTACGATTTCACGCTGGCCGCGATTGAGATTTCCGAACGCTGGCACATTCCCGTCCTGCTCCGGCTCACCACGCGCGTATGCCACGCCAAGTCCATCGTGATTCCGCGGACCGCCGTGCCGCCGCCGGGTCCGTCTCATTTTCAAAAGGACATCCGATCGCTGGTAATGCTTCCGTCCAACGCGCGTCCGGCGCACCGCCGGTTGCGAACCAAGCTGGCCGGGATCGATGCGTGGAATGAAACCTCGTCGCTGAACCGGATCATCGAAGGCGACGCATCGCTCGGCATTATCGCCTCTGGCGCGGCGTTCCTTCACGCGCGCGAAGCTGCGCCGCAAGCCCGATTCCTCAAGCTGGGCATGACGAATCCACTGCCGCTGGAAATGATCCGAGGCTTCGTGAACAGCGTTGGCCGCTGCGTCGTGATCGAGGAAGGCGATCCCTGCCTCACCGACGCGATTCGCGCCGCAGGATTGAACGTGGAAGGCAAACCCACGATGTACCGGTTCGGCGAACTGAACGTGGCGCGTGTCCGGCGCATATTGGCGGGCGACATCACGCCTGAGTCAGCGCCCCCGCCGGGCAAACCACCGCAACTCTGCCAGGGGTGTTCGCATCGCCACGTGTACGAGGCGTTGCGCGACCTTGATTGCATCGTACCGGGAGACATCGGATGCTACAGCCTCGGTGCGTTGCCACCGTATGAAGCAATGGACACGCTCGTTTGCATGGGCGCGGGCATCACCGCGGGACTTGGATTGCGCCACGTATTGCCGCCCGAGGAAGCGAGACGCGTGGTGAGCGTCATCGGCGACAGCACCTTTGTTCACAGCGGCATCACCGGCCTGGTTGAGATGGTGTACAACCCGCCGCCGACTGGCCACGTGGTCCTGATCCTGGACAACAGCACCACGGCAATGACCGGTCATCAGGAACATCCCGGCACTGGCCGCACTCTCCAGCATCAGCCAACTGGGCGTGTCGTCTTCGAACACCTCGTGCGGGCAATGGGTATCGACAATGTCCACGTGATCGATCCCTCGGCCGACCCGAAAGCGTTCGCGACGCTGCTGAAGGACAGTCTTGCAAGCGAGAAACTCGCCGTCATCGTCGCCCGGCGCCCCTGCCTGTTGATCGCGGCAAAGATCAAGCAATACGATCGCGCGGGTGCGGCACAGGCGTGCGAACTCGAGGCGAACCATGGCGATTGATATGAAGACCGACGTTACCAACATCGTCATCGCGGGCCTAGGCGGCCAGGGCGTGATCAAAGCCTCGGACATCGTGGCCGAAGCCGCGATCCTCGCGGGATTCGAAGTCAAAAAGAGCGAACTGCACGGCATGAGCCAGCGCGGTGGCTCGGTATCGAGCGACGTCCGGTTCGGCCGCAACGTCCTCAGCCCGATGGTGCCGACCGGCGAAGCGGATTTCCTGGTCGTTGTCGCCGCGGACCAGGTTGAGGTCAACCGCCATCAACTCAGCACCGGTGGCGTGCTCATCGCCCCGGTCGCGGTCGACGAGAAGAAACTTCCGAACAAGAAAAGCCTCAACATCGCGCTGCTGGGCGCGTTGAGCCGTCATCTGCCGATTCCCGAGGCGCTGTGGCAACAAGCCATCCGCGCGCAACTGCCGGATGCGTTGCACGATGCGAACCTGAAAGCATTCGAGCTTGGACGCGCGAATGGCGGGCCGCCCGCGAGCGGCACCGCTTCCAGGGTGAAGCACAAGCACGCCGCGGTCCCGGCGACAAAACCGCATCCCCTCGTGAGCGAGCCCGATTTCCTGCCGGTGGAAAAACTGCGCGCCATCCAATTGCAACGGCTCCAGGCGACTGTTCGAAGGGCGTACGAGCATGTGCCGTTGTACAAGCAGCGCATGGACGCCTCCGGCGTGAAACCTGATGATATCCGTTCGCTCGACGACATCGTTAAACTGCCATTCACGCTGAAGACCGATCTGCGGGACACGTATCCATTCGGCCTGTTTGCCAGCCCTCTGCGGGAGGTCGTCCGCCTTCATGCATCCAGCGGCACCACGGGCAAACCGATTGTCGTGGCGTACACGCGCGAGGATATTGCCGTGTGGGCAAACGCGATGGTGCGGGCGTTCGCCTCTTATGGCCTGCATGAAGGCGATATCATCCAGAACGCCTACGGTTACGGATTATTTACGGGCGGACTCGGCGCGCATTACGGGGCCGAGGCGCTCGGCGCGACGGTCATTCCGATTTCAGGAGGCAACACCGAGCGTCAGATTATGGTCATGAAGGATTTCGGCGTCACGGCCATCTGCTGCACACCGAGTTATTTCCTGCACCTGATCGAGAAAGCCCGCGAAATGGGCGAGGAATTGCGGAACTTTCCGTTGCGCGTGGGGGTGTTCGGCGCGGAACCATGGACGGAAGGAATGCGGCAACGCATCGAATCCGAGAGCGGCATCAAAGCCTACGACATCTACGGCCTCTCCGAAATTGTCGGTCCCGGTGTCGGCGCCGAGTGCGAACACCAGTGCGGGCTGCACATTTTCGAGGACCATTTCCATCCCGAGATCGTGGACCCGCGAACCGGCGAACCGATGCCGGACGGCGCAGAGGGCGAGCTGGTGTTCACGACGTTGAGTAAGCAGGCGATGCCGATGCTTCGCTACCGCACACATGACATTACCGCTTTCATTCCCGGGCCGTGCGCCTGTGGACGGACCCTTCGCCGGATTCAGCGGATCAGTGCTCGCACAGACGACATGCTGATCATTCGCGGCGTGAATGTGTTCCCCTCGCAGATTGAGACAGCGCTGTTGCGAGTCGAACAAACGCTTCCGCACTACCAGATCGTACTCACGCGCGAGAATGGCCTCGACCAGATGGAAGTGCACGTTGAGGTGACGCCCGAGGCGTTCAGCGACGAAGTCCGCGTCCTTGAAGAATTGCACCGCAAACTCAGCCACGCCATTGAGACCATCACCGGCATCCATATCAACGTCCGTCTCGTCGCCCCGCGGACGCTGCAACGCAGTGAAGGCAAGGCCAAACGCGTGATCGACAAACGAAATGAGCCCAACCGATGAAACTCCATCAACTCTCCTTGTTCCTCGAAAACCGGCCCGGCCAGCTTCGGGTCCCGATCCAGGCGCTGGCCGATGAAGCCATCAACCTTCTGGCCCTTTCGCTCGCCGACACGGAGCAGTACGGCATCCTGCGACTCATCGTGCGCGACTGGGAGAAGGCAAAAACGGTACTGGAAAGGGCGGGCTGCGTCGTGAAAGTAACGGAAGTTGTCGCCGTCGAAGTGCCTGACCGACCCGGCGGCCTGGCGGCACTTCTCAAAATCCTCGATGAGGTGAAGCTTAGCGTCGAGTACATGTACGCCGTCACCGAGAGGCGCGCCGACAGGGCGCTGATGGTGTTTCGTTTTGAAAACCCCGACGACGCAGTGCGCGTTCTGCAGAAGGCCGGTGTGAACGTCGTGGGGACCATTCAATTGTTCAGCCATTCGTAAGTGCCACCCTGGAGAACCAGCGATGAACATGATCAAGCAATTCTTCCGCGGAGATCGATTTGCCAGGCATTCGGGAATCACGCTGGTGTCGGTTTCCGCAGGTCATGCCTCGGCCCGGATGCGGATACGCCCCTGTCATCTCAATGCGGTGGGAATTGTTCAGGGAGGGGCGATCTTCACCCTGGCGGATTTTGCGTTCGCCGCGGCCTCCAATGCTCACGGCAGGATCGCGGTCGCCATCAACGTCAGCATCACCTATGTGAAGGCGGCATCGTCGGGAGTCCTGTTCGCCGAGGCATCAGAACTGGCGGTCAACCCCAAACTCGGCTCGTATACCGTCAACGTGACAGACGGGAGCGGTGCATTGATCGCCGTGTTTCAGGGACTCGTCTATCGCAAGTCCGCCAAGCTGCCGAAGCAGAAGAGAAGCTAATCCCGTCCCGCAACGAATCGCTCTTGCGGGGATCGTCGTCCTCTGACACAGTAGTCCCACGGAAGTATGGGTTTGCTGATGCCGCGAACGCATCGATTGTGTGGCCTCGTACTGTGCTGCCTGCTTGGGTCGGCTGGATCCACCCTGGCCCAAGTCAATCTATCGATCTACACCGACTCACTGACGAATGCCTGGCAGGACTGGAGTTGGGCGACGGTCAATCTCGCTAACGCCTCGCCGGTGCAGTCCGGCAGCAATTCCATCAGCGTGACCGCCGCGGCCTACCAGGCGCTGTATCTCCATCACGATGCCTTCGACTCCAGCGCGTATACCAACCTCACTTTTTGGATTCATGGAGGTCCGATCGGTGGACAGCTTTTGCAAGTCCAGGCGACGCTCAATGGCTCAGCGCAACCGGCAATTCCTCTCGCGCCGCTGGCCTCCAACATCTGGCAACAAATCACGTTCCCCCTCGCGTCACTGGGCGTGACGAACAAGCCGAACCTGGACGGCTTCTGGATTCAGGACCGAAGCGGCACGAACCAGCCCTCTTTTTATGTGGATGATATTCAACTGACCGCGTTGCCGCCGCCGGCCGTCGTGCATCTCACCCTGGACGCCACCCAAACCGTCCGCACGGCCGACCCCCGCCAGTTCGGGGTCAACACGGCGATTTGGGACAGCCTCCTCGACACCTCCAATACCATTTCCCTGTTCACCGAGATGAACAACCAGGCATTGCGTTTCCCCGGCGGCTCCGCCTCCGATGATTATCACTGGTCTTCCAACACGAGCGGCACGAATACGTGGACATGGGCCACATCATTCGACAACTTCGCCGATGTGGCGATCGGCACCCATGCGCAGGTGTTTATCACGGTCAATTATGGCTCCGGCTCGCCGACGGAAGCCGCCAGTTGGGTCCAGTACTCCAACGTGATGAGAAACTACGGATTCAAATATTGGGAAGTCGGCAACGAGAATTACGGGTCGTGGGAGAACGATGAGACTGCGCAGCCTCATGACCCCTACACATACGCCACGTGGTTCCAGAGTTATGCCAGCCAGATGAAGGCAGTCGATTCGAGCATCAAGGTTGGCGCGGTGGTCGTCACTGGAGAAGACAGTTATGCCAATTACACCAATCACCCCGCCCTCAACCCGCGCACCGGCCAATCTCACAACGGCTGGACGCCCGTGTTG
>CAZAQZ010000163.1:0-6291 GCA_964487175.1 uncultured Verrucomicrobiota bacterium
TCCACCCCGTGATTCTCAATGCGCTTCAGGGCGAAGTCTTCCTGGCCGTTACGTCCATCCCGATCCCGAGTACGCAAGCCGGAATCGTCTTCGGCGCAGACCTCAAGAGCAAACGCGTCGAGGCCGAGACAGGCCTGTCCATTTACGAGCACAGTCTGGCGGAGGATCACCCCGAGATGAGATTTGAGAGCACGAAATACCTCGGCGTCAGCTACACGGTTTGTCAACTGCAGACCAACCTGCATCTTTGCCACGCGTTCCTGAATTCGATGGTGGTATTCACACTGGCCGAATCTGACATGCGCGACGTGATCACGCGATTCAGTGGCCAGGTCCCCATGGACACCCTGTCGCTGACCACCAGCAAAAACTACCAGGATATCCTCGCCCATTTGCCGGCGCGGCATGAATGCACTGCGTACCTCAATGTCGAGGCAGTTATGAAACCCATCTCCACTTTTCTTTCCCTTGTTCCGCAGGCCGGGACCTCGCTCCAAAAACTGGGCCGTATCCGGGCCACCGCAACCAGCATCGCGTTTGCGGACGGCAAGATGCAGGACGTCGGCTTCACCGCCTACAGCACCGAGAGCCCTGTACCGCCCGTCAACCAGCGGAGAACACTGGCGTTGACCACGTCCCAAACGTCGTTCTACTCCGCCATCGAGGCCACCGACTTGGGCGCGGCGTATCGACAAATCATGGACTCGATCGCGCAATCAGGAAATTCATCGCTGATAGCGGGTGCGGGTCGATTCGAACAGGCCATGACCACCAACGGGGTGAACGTCCGCAACGATTTGCTCGCCTCGCTTGGCCCGGAAGCGGCCATGATCGCCACCTGGCGCGAGGGGACTCCCTATCCTGAGGCCGGACTGGCCACGGAGATCAAGAACGCCGCGCAACTGCGTCCCCGGCTCGATGTCGCGCTTGACGCGTTACGGGAAATCATCCTGGGCACCAACGAGCCCTCGGCATGGGAACAGGAGCACTACCTCGGCGAGACGTTGCACACCCTTCGGCCGGGTTTCAGGGGGATCACTCCGACGTACGTCGTAACCGATCCGTTCCTGATCATCGCCTTGACGCCGAATGGCGCCCGCGAGATGGTCAGTCAGCTCAAACAACCGAAACCCACGCTCGCCTCAAATGTGGATTACGAAAATGCGATGAACCAATTGCCTGGCAATGCGAATTCGTACATCTATTGCGATATGAATGCGGTGTTTCGACCGGTGTACAAGCGGTTCAAGCTGGCCGCCCCCAATGCGGACACGAACGCATTCGTGAATTTGGCGAAATTGCCATCGGCTGACGTGATTGCGCGTCACCTCGGCCCTTTTGCGTCCGCCACCGTGACCGAGGACAAGAGCGAAACGACCACGACGTATTCACCGCTGGGCAAACCGCTGACGCTTCTTGTAACGGTAGCAGCAGCAATCGCCGTCGCCGAGCCGTATCTCGCGGATTACCTGCCGTTCGTCAGCCAAGGCGCAACCACAACGTCTTCAAGTACGGTCGTTCACCCTCGGCGACACGGAAATCAAACGGCACCGTCTCAAACTCCAGCGACCCCATGACGCGGCCGGTTTGCCGCGCCGCCTCCTGCAACGACGATTCAAAATCTGCCGCCGCGAGCGCGCGCATGTTCGTCGAGCATAACAACGAGCCGCCCTTGGCAACCAGCGGCATTGTCTGCGCGGCCAGTTCCTCGTAATCGCGCCCGGCCTGAAACGCCCGCCCCTTCTTCGTCGTCGAAAATGTCGGCGGATCGAGAATCACCACATCCCACGTCCGATTGCGTTTGGCGAGCCGCCTGAGCCAGTCGAACACGTCACCGGTGAGGAACAGGTGCGCCTCTGGGTCGAGTCCATTCGCCCGAAAATTGTCCCGACCCCACTCAAGGTAATTACGTGACAGGTCGATGCTTGTGGTGATGGCCCCCGCCTTCGCCGCCGCGACCGAAAAACCGCAGGTGTAGGCGAAACAATTCAGCACCGTCTTGCCGGACAGATTTGACGTGAGCAACCTGCGCCGGTTCTCACGTTGGTCGAGGAAAAGTCCCGTCGAGAGCCCTTCGCCGAAATTGATCAGGAAGGTCAGCCCGTTCTCCACAATGGGAACACGTCCTGCCCGCGCTCCCGTCGAAAACGCCAACTGCGGTTGCTCGCGCCTGGATCGCGTCACCAATTGTTCATAGATCGCCCGTGGAGCGCATTGCGATCGCAGTTGATCGATCAATGTCGAAGATTCCTGCGCGGCTGTTTCGGTTTGCCACTGCACGAGAAGAGTTCCCGCATAGGAATCCACGATCACCCCGGGAAAGCCGTCTGCCTCCTCGCTGATCAATCGAAATGCGTTGGTCTGTTGGTCGAAGATCGCCTCGCGAAATTCCCTGGCCGCCGTCAATGCATCCAATTCTTCGAACGCGTCGGGCACCGTTGCCTCCATCGTCATCCGGTCACCCGACCCGGGATGCTCGAAGACGATGCGGTGCGCGTGCAGCATCAACCGCGGCGCGGGCGCGCCCTCGTATTTTGTGTCGCCTAGTATGGGAAAGCCGTTTTCCGCCGCGTGACGCCGGATTTGATGCGTCTTGCCCGTGATGGGACGAGCCTCGGTCAGGAAATTCTCTCCATGGGCCTCGACGAACTCGAACTCTGTCTCGGCGTCCTGCGATTCCGCGTAGAACTTTGCGCGCGTGGGCCGCGACGACGACAACAGAAGATACCGTTTCTCAACCTTGTGCGATTCGAACTGCTTCGTCAGCGACTGGTTGGCCCGCTGCGTCTTGCCGAACAGCATCACGCCCGAGGTGTCCTTATCGAGACGGTGCAGGATGGACAATTTCGCCCAGCGCGGCGTGCGCTTGGTCAGCCACTCATGGATGCCGTCGGGTGCAAACCGGTCCGGTTTGTGCGTATTGATGCCGGAAGGTTTATTGAGGACGAGCAGGTGCTCGTCTTCGAAGAGAATCAGTTCGCTCACAAACTTGCGGGCTCAGCCCGGCGGCCACTTTAGCGCGCGGCCCCCCAGCAGATGTACGTGCAGATGCGAAACGCTCTCACCCGCGTCGCGCCCCTTGTTGATCACCAGTCGATAACCAGAGTCGTCGATCCCCTCTTTGCGAGCGATGCCTGCCGCCACTGTGAGCAGGTGCCCAAGGATGGGTTCGTCCTCGGCTTTCGCTTCCGAGACGCGCGGGATGTCCTTTTTCGGAATGATAAGAATGTGAATGGGTGCCTTTGGATTAACATCGCGAAACGCCAGTGCCCGATCATCCTCATACACAATCGTGGCGGGGATTTCCTTCCGGATGATTTTGGCAAAGATGTTGTCCGCCATGGCGACGCTCCCCTATTCCACCACGGCCAGCCGCAACGCCACCGCGTGGTCGGGCCGTTTTTGCGACACGCGTTCCCGGACATAGTTGACGATGTCCTCGGCAAACCGCCGGCAGTTCGTTCCCCAGCGATGCGCGCCGCGCAACCGCATCACACAGGCGCGTAATCCGCACACCCGCACCAGCGAAAGTCCTTCATCAGACGCGGCCTGCAAGGCGCCATCGAGTTGACGAAAGAACTCCAATTCAAATCCCGCGCTGGATCGCGCCGCCAGCTCGTCGAGCCGGATATCCGCCCGTTGATCCCGCGCAACATACGCCTGAGCGATATCCGTGTAGCCGAGCATCCCCAGCACTTCCACAATCAGGCTGGTAAGCTCATCGAGAAAAATCGTCTTGTCCTTGGCGCTCTCAATCAGAAACAGGCGAATCGCCGCGGCGATGGATTCAGCGGGCCACCACTCCTGATGCCCAGCACGCTCCGCCGCGCGCTGCACAGACTGAATCAAGCGGCCTTCGTCGAATGGCGTCAACATGCCATCATCCGACTCGACCCAGCCGATGTCTTCACGCGCTAAAATCATTTCTTGTCCAACCGTTTGATCTCTTCGACAAACTGATCCACATCATCGAACTGCCGGTACACTGACGCGAACCGAACATACGCCACCTGGTCGAATTTCAACAAGTGCTGCATCACGCGCTCGCCAAGTTTGTGCGAAGGGATGTCGCGCCCATATTCATTTTCCAATTCGGTAATCGCACGCTCCGCCAGCGATTCAATCTCCTCGCTGCTGACAGGCCGTTTCTCGCAGGCCTTCTCGATGCCGGTCAGCAGTTTACGGCGGTCGAACTCCTCATATTCGCCGTTGCGCTTTTGCACGCGCAACTTTTCACGGTGAATCTCCTCGTACGTCGTGAACCGAGTCTGGCACCGCAGGCATTCACGCCGGCGGCGAATCAGGACACCGTCCTTGCTTTCGCGCGAATCGACAACCCTGTCATCTTGGACACCGCATTTCGGGCATCGCATGTGTGGTCGGAAACCTCTCCCTTATTCTTGACAAACTTTGTGCTACCATGCGCACGCGAGCGGGTCAAGCGGGAACGCGTTTTTTTCAATGTTTTTGCGCCTTGCCACGCGTCGTACCTCCGCCATAATGGCATTCACCCACGCAACCAATGTCCAGACGAAACATGAACGCCCTGATCGCTCTTGTCGCGATTTACATCCTGTTCGCCCTTCTGCTGCGCTGGCGCGAACCGCACATGATTTATTATCCGACCCGCGAGATCGAACAAACTCCCGACCGCCTGGGCTGGAAATATGAGGACGTGCTTCTCACCGCGTCCGATGGCGTGCGGATTAATGGGTGGTTCGTGCCCGCAGGACGCGAGGCGAAACTGACAATCCTCTTCTTTCACGGCAACGCGGGCAACATGTCGCATCGTTTCGAGAAACTCGCGACGTTGCGTGAACTTGGAGCTGATGTGTTCATGATCGATTACCGCGGATACGGCCGCAGTGAAGGCACACCGAACGAACAAGGCACCTATCACGACGCGCAAGCCGCGTATGAATACCTCACCAAGCAACGGAACATCGATCCGCGGCGGATTGTCGTGTACGGCGAATCGCTCGGGTCTGCCATCGCGGTCGATCTCGCGGCGAAACAGCCCGTCGGCGGCGTGATCACGGAGGAGGCGTTCACGTCAGTCGGCGATGTCGGCCAGAGAATGTTTCCGTTCATGCCGGTGCGCCTGCTGGTGCGCAACAAATACGACACGCTCAGCAAGATTGGCCGGATCAATGCCCCGCTGCTCATTTTCCACAGTCGTGATGACGAATTGTTCTCGATGCGCCACGCCGAGCGCCTCCTCGCCGCCGCGAAGGAACCCAAACAACTCATCGAACTACGCGGCGGCCACAACGACGCCTTCCTCACCAGCGCAGATACCTACAAGAAAGGGCTGAAAGACTTTTTGAATCGCTTTCCGCCTCCGCAAGCTGTAAAGGGAAGCTGAATCACGTTGGGCCAGCGCCAATGAACGGTCAACCAGAGCAAGTCCCGCCAAGCGGCAAGCCGCGCCGCTGGAGAGTCTTGTTGTTCACGTTGGCGGGGCTGTTGGTGTTGTACGCCGCTTACCGGATTGCCCTACGCGTCTCCATTAACTCAAGGCTCGACGCGATTCGTAGCGCCGGGTTTCCCGCGACCAGCGCCGAACTCGACAAATGGTACGTGCAACCACCCGCCGGCCAGAACGCCGCCGACATCTACACAGAAGCATTCGCTCATTACGAGATGTGGACTAACAGTTTGCCCAGGGAGTCGTCCGCCCTCACCAATCTCACGGGCAGAAGCAGGCATTCCTGGCGGCCCCGTAGTCGGTCCGACTTATTACCAATCGTCGGACTAGCCGACCTGCCACCGAGGATAGAGCCACTCCCTGCTGACATGAGGCAGCTCGTAGCGGAGTATCTTTCCGACAATGCCGAAGCCTTGCGTCTCCTTCATCAAGCCGCTTCGATGAAATCGTGCCGCTACCCTATAGACCTGTCCCAAGGTTGTGATACGCTCTTGCCTCACCTGAACAAGCTACGCCAGGCTGTGCGGTTGCTCGAGCTCGAAGCCATTCTGAACGCAGATGAACGGAAGCCGCAGCAGGCCGTCGAATCGTTGATGATTGCGCTCGGCGTTTCACGATCGCTGAAGGAAGAACCGCGCTTCATCTCCTACCTCGTCGGCATCGCCTGCCGAGGCATGGCTGTGGCGGGCATCGAACCGGTGCTCAACCGGACGGCACTGGCTGACGCGGACCTTGCCCGGCTGGCCAGCGGATTGGGCGAAGCGGAAACCGATCAAGCGCTGACACGGGCAGTCGTGGGGGAACGGTGCTGCGTCCTACATGAGTTTCAGGGGATGCGAACAGGATGGACTCTCGACGTCGGT
>CAZAQZ010000163.1:6301-6554 GCA_964487175.1 uncultured Verrucomicrobiota bacterium
GACGATACGCATACTCAATACGTTCCGGCAGGGCTGTATGTGACGACGGGGCTATTGGATCTGGACGAGAGGAACTATCTCGACGTGATGGAGCGTTTTCTGAAGGCCTCGCAGCTTTCGCCGCCCGAAAGCCTCGCAGCCAGCCGATCCATCAGCAACATGGTGGCCAACCTGCCCCGGTTGTGCGTCCTATCGCGGATGACGCTGGGCTCTCTTGGTCGCGTGCTTTTCAGGGCTGCGCGAAACGATGCGA
>CAZAQZ010000164.1:0-6548 GCA_964487175.1 uncultured Verrucomicrobiota bacterium
GCCCGGATGATTTTGCCGTCAAAACGCGAGCAACATCCCTCCACCATCGTGCCGTTGGTCGATGCGATTGACCCCAGCCAGCCCACGGAGGTGCGTGTCACGGCAGCACAAGCTTTGGGTTCCCTTGGCGACAAGCGGGCAATCCCGTTTCTGGAGCAAGCTCTTTCCGATCCAGACCCCGAAGTCCAGCAAGCGGCTAGGGATGCTCTCGATACGCTCCGTCCTGAATAGACGATCGGAATATGGCCTTGCCAAAGGCAAAAGAGCGACGGGATTGCCCGCCGCTCTTTTCCTTGAACTTCAACTTGTTGAATGGAACCGATTACTACTTAACAGCGCCACTGATTGTCACCGTGATGAAGCCAGGGCTGCCTGAATCCACCAGAACGCCTTCGCCTTTCGCGGTCTTGTTCGTGCCGGTCTTGCTGATCAGGGTCTTCACGTCGACGACGACGGTGCCCTGCAGGGTCGAATTGCTCACAACAACGGTGCTCACCTTCTCCGTAAAGTTTGTTTTCACTGCCGTCACGGTGTTGGCTACGCTCGTGATAATGAGGTTGGTGCACAACACACTGGCCACGTTCGTGCCTTTGTTAACAACGACGGTCTCAAACGCCCCGTTTGCCCCGACCGAGTCATCAAACACGAGAAACGACTTGTTGCTCGTCACACACGACGTGTCGATCTTGTTCAACTTGATCGCTGTGCCGTCGTTAGCGAGTCCGGCATCCGTCGCGGTAATCGTCGCCTTATACTTCGCCGCGTACACGCTCGCCGCCAACGCAATCACAGCACTCATCACAATCACTGCCTTAGCTATCTTCATCTATGGTCCTCCTGTTTATATCCTGGTTTTAGAACGCCTTCCCCAGCTGCATTCCATCTCCCAATATTGCACAGTTAGATGATTCAGCCGGTCAACGCAACAAGAAAATGAACGCTGCCCTGCCAGCCTCGTTCTGACGATTCTGATGCCGTTTTTCGTCGGCTTCCTGCCCTCCGTCTCACCCGACTGCATTCGCCGCTTGCTTTTCAGGACTCGATATGAAAAAAGATTGACACTTTGACGTTGAAAAACCTAAAGATTGCCATCGGTTCGGACCATGGCGGATTCGAGCTTAAGAATTTGCTTCTGGGGTTCTTGCGTGAGGGCGGCTGGGCGGTCCAGGACTGCGGCACCCATAGCAAGGATGCCGTTGATTATCCGCGCATTGCCTACACGGTGGCGCGATTGGTCGCTACGGGAGCAGCCGACCGCGGCATTATAATCGATGGAGCGGGCATCGGCTCGGCCATGGCCGCCAATAAAGTCCGGGGCGTCCGGGCGGCTGCCTGCTATAGTGTTGCGCTGGCCAGGAATTCGCGCGAGCATAACGATGCGAACGTGCTGACGTTGGGCGCAGGCCAGACCGATTTCGAACAGTCAAAGAAGATCGTCGAGACGTTTTTGACGAGTGAATGCACCGAAGAACGACATCGCAAACGGGTGGGATTGATTAATGCCATTGAACAGGGCCCCATTGAAACCGGACCTCACCAGGCAACGCTGCTTGCCACCGTGGGAGACCAGCGCGTGAATGCCTCCCCGAGCGACCTGGAAAAAATCGCCAAACGCGTGCAGGAACTTCTTGCAGCGCAGGGCAATCCACCCATTGCCGCTACCCTCCCGAAGCCACAACTCAACATCGCCAAGCTCATCGATCACACCATTCTGCGACCCGACACCACGCGCGCCGAAATCGAGCAACTCTGCCGCGAAGCGCGCCAGCACAAGTTTTATTCCGTTTGCGTCAACCCCACATGGGTGACGCTCGCCCGTGAATTGCTCATGGGCACCGACGTCAAAGTCTGCTGCGTCGTGGGGTTCCCGCTCGGTGCTCAACCCCCGGAAACCAAGGCGATGGAGGCCCGCGCCGCGATCCGCCAGGGCGCGAAGGAAATCGACATGGTCATCAACGTCGGCGCGCTCAAGAGCGGCGACGACGAACTGGTGTTGCGCGACATCCGCGGCGTGGTCGAAGCCTGTCGTGACGGCAGCGCGAAGACCAAGGTGATTTTGGAAACGTCCCTGTTGACCAACGAAGAGAAGGCCCGCGCCTGTGAACTGGCTGTCAAGGCGCACGCTGATTTTGTGAAGACGTCGACCGGCTTCAGCACGGGCGGCGCGACGGTCGAGGACGTGTCGTTGATGTCCCGCATCGTCAGGGAAAAGGGTCTGGGCGTGAAAGCCTCGGGCGGCATCCGTTCGCTGGCCGATGTGATGAAGATGGTCGCCGCCGGCGCCACGCGCATAGGCACGTCCAGCGGCGTGAAAATTTTGAAGGAAGCCGCGGGAGAAGCGGTGAGTTCGGGAGGATCGAAATACTGAGCCGGAAAGGAACTGACCATGGCAGATTTACGCTCGTACATTTTCCTGGATAGCTTGCAGCCACAGGTGGCGTCGTTCTTTGCGACGGTGTCGCAGGGCTTCCTCCCGATCGCCGGGCAGGCCTCGCTGTTTGTCGAGATTTCTCCGGGCATGGAGATCAACACAGTGACCGACGTGGCCCTGAAATCCACCAAGGTCACGCCCGGCATGCAGATCATCGAACGCTTGTACGGGATGCTGGAAATCCATTCCGAATCCCAGGCTGACGTGCGGCAGGCGGGCGCTGCGATTCTGGCCGCGCTCAACCTCAAGGAAGAAGGCCGCTACAAGCCTGTCATTTACAGCAACAACGTCATCCGCCGCATTGACGATTATCACACGATGCTCATCAATCGCACCCGCCACGGCAATATGATCCTTCCCGGACACACGCTGTACACTCTGGAAGTCGCGCCCGCTGCGTACGCCGCGTTTGCCGCGAACGAAGCGGAAAAATCCGCGGAGATCAACATTCTCGAAATCCGCGCGTTCGGGAGCTTCGGACGCATCTACCTTGGCGGCGAGGAGAAGGACATCGATGTGGCCGCCAAGGCCGCCGAGCAGGCGATCAACAGTGTCACCGGCCGCGAAATGAAGGGTGGCGGCGGTTAACCCGAATTTGAACTGATCACACACAACGTAAGGAGACCCAGTCATGGCAGATGCATTAGGCTTGTTGGAAACGCGTTCCTACGCCGCGATGGTTGAAGGCGCCGACGCGATGGTCAAGGCCGCCAAGGTCGAACTCGTCAGCTACGAGAAGACCGGCGGCGGTTACATTACCGCGGTGATTCGCGGCGACGTCGCCGCGGTCAAGGCCGCCACCGATGCCGGCCGCACCGCCGCCAGCCGCGTGGGCGAACTCGTCGCGGTTCACGTCATCGCGCGTCCGCACCAGAATGTGGACGATGTCATTCCGTTGGGACGTGGCGCGAAAGCAGCCAAGAAGTAACAACCGACTATCGCGGGGGCGTGCTCGCGCATGCCTCCGCAGAATGCGCTTATGAACCTCGGTAAAGTTGTCGGCACCGTTGTCGCGACGCGCAAAGAGCCCAGCATGGAAGGCTTGAAATTCATGCTGGTCAAACACGTCGATCCCGAAGGCAAGGAAACGGGCGGCCAGGTCGTCGCCGTCGATGCCGTCGGCGTCGGCCCCGGCGAGCTGGTTCTTGTCGCCACCGGCAGTTCAGCCCGCCAGACCCTGGCCACGAAGGACCGCCCTTGCGATGCAGTCATCATGGCCATCGTGGATACCTGGGAAATCGGTGGCACCGAGAAGTACAGAAAGGATTAACGCGCCATGGCTGGGCTTACCGACCGGGAAATCGACCTCATTGCCCAACGGATCGTCACGGACCTCACCGGGCGCGGCGGCAATGTTTCGGCCGGCAAATCCGAGAAGCCGGCCAGCTCCATTCCCTCCTCAGCGGGCGAAATGGGGATCTTCGACACGATTGAAGACGCGGTGAAGGCAGCAAGCGTTGCTTTCTGCCAGTACGACGAGATGGGTCTCAAGAAGCGCAACGACGTCATCGCCTCCATTCGCAACGCCATGCGCGAGCACGGCACCGCGCTGGCCCGCATGGCCTGGGAGGAGACGGGCTTGGGTCGCCACGAGGACAAAATCCTCAAAAACCAGCTCGTCACCGAAAAAACGCCCGGCACCGAAGACCTGCAGTCGCATTCAGTCACGGGTGACGACGGCCTGACGCTGACCGAGCCCGCGCCGTTCGGTGTCATCGCGGCGATCACGCCGACGACCAACCCGACTTCGACGATCATCAACAACACCATCGCGATGATCGCCGCCGGCAACGCAGTCGTGTTCAATGTGCATCCCAATGCCAAACGCGTTTCCTGCCACAACGTGGCCCTGCTCAACAAGGCCATCGTGGCCGCAGGCGGTCCCCGCAACCTGATTGCCTGTGTCGCCAATCCGACCGTCGAGAGCGCGCAGGCGATCATGAAACATCCCGGCATTCGTCTCGTGGTCGTCACGGGCGGCGGCGGCGTGGTCAAGGCCGCGATGGAATCCGGCAAACGCGCCATTTGCGCCGGGCCCGGCAATCCACCTGTCGTCGTGGATGAAACTGCCGATATCGACAGGGCCGCGCGTGATGTGGTGTTCGGCGCTTCGTTTGACAATAACATTATTTGCGCCGACGAGAAGGAATGTCTCGTCGTTTCCAGCGTGGCGGACAAGCTCATCAAGGCGATGACCTACAATGGGGCTTGCCTGATCACCAAAGAACAATTGCCCGCTATCGAGAAGGTCGTATTCAAAAAAACCAACGGCCCGCGCCAGGA
This sequence comes from uncultured Verrucomicrobiota bacterium, assembly GCA_964487175.1. Classification (GTDB taxonomy): domain Bacteria; phylum Verrucomicrobiota; class Verrucomicrobiia; order Palsa-1439; family Palsa-1439; genus CAWFPN01. The sequence goes on from CAZAQZ010000164.1 coordinate 4,715, forward strand.
AGCCGAGATCGACCGCTCGCTCATCGGTAAGAACGCCAGCCTGATCCTGCAGAAAGCGGGCATCCGCTGCGACGACAGCATCCGGCTGGGCATCGTCGAGGTCGATCACGATCATCCCCTGCTCTGGACGGAGCAGATGATGCCGATTTTCCCTGTCACGCGTGTGCGCGATGCGGACGAAGGGATCGATTTCGCATTGCAACTGGAGCACCCGCGCCGGCACACCTTCGTGATGCACTCGGACAATCTGTCCAACCTCAGCCGCATGGCGCGCGAGTGCAACGCGAGCGTCTTTGTCAAAAATGGCCCTTCACTGGCCGGGCTCGGCTTCAAGGGCGAGGGCCCCACCTCCTTCACGATTGCCAGCCCAACAGGCGAAGGCATGACGACCCCGAAAAGTTTCTCGCGCTGGCGTCGGTGCACGCTGGTGGGTGCGTTTAGGATCGTGTGAAGAGATATCCCGCTATCGCAGTCATCGAGTTCTCCAGCATAGCTGACGGCATCTTCACAACCGATGCACTGTTGAAGAAAGCGCCCATCGCCATGATCAAGGGCGGCACGGTCAGCGGTGGCCGCTATCTCATCATTTTTGGCGGCACGCCCGGCAGCGTGAGCGAATCGCTCAGCGAAGCGCTTGTCGTCGGCGCGGGCAGTGTGCTTGACCACGCCCTCCTGCTTGATGTGCATGACAATGTCCATGATGCCGTGCTCGGCAAACGCGTCGCATGCGAACAGGAAGCCGTCGCGATCCTGGAAACCGACACCGTTTCCGCCAACGTCCGCGCCGCGGAGTTAGCCCTCAAGGGCATCGACGTGGTTCTGGTCGAGTTGCGTCTTGCCGAATACGAAATGTCCGGCAAGGCCATCAGCGTGTTCAACGGCGAATTGCATGCGATCGAATCGGCGATGGCCATCGCGCGCGATTTCCTGAGCAGCCGCAAAGAGTCCGTCCGCGATCGCATCATTGCCCGCCCGCACGAGACGCTCACCCAGCAACTTGGGCAAACCACGCGGTTCGCAGACGCCAAGCCGCACGAACTTGAAGGCGAGGAGGCCAGCTAATGTTGCTGGGACGCGTCATTGGCACGTTGACTCCGTGTGTGGTTTATCAGGGACTCGAAGGCGTCCCGATGTTGTGGGTCCAGCCTCTCGACAAACAGGGCAATTCGAAAGGCGAACCGCTGGTTGCATGCGATTCCACGCGAATGGCCGGACCTGGTGAACTGATTTATTTCGAAGGCGGTCGCGAGGCGGCACTGGCGCTTGAACCCTGGTTTGTCCCCGTTGATCACACGATTATCGGGATCGTCGACCAACTTCATACCGAACCATGATCATCGGCACTGTCAGAGGCACCATCGTTTCGACGATCAATCATCCGTTCTATAACGGAAAGAAGATGCTGATCGTGGAGAAGGAGGATTTTTCCGGCAAGGCAGGCGGTTATCTCATCGCCATTGACGGCGGCGTCGGTGTTGGCGTCGGTGAACGCGTCCTCGTCATCGACGAAGGCAATTCCGCCCGCCAGGTTGTCCGCGACAGTCAGGCGCCGCTGCGTTCCATCATCGTCGGCATTGTTGACCACGTCAGCTCCGAGGCGTAGGTTTATTGAGGTGTGAAATTTGACGTTACAGTGGAATCCAGCAGCGATGGCTTCGTTGCTGAGTGTGAGAGCATGGCCTGCAACGCGCGCGGCCTGAGTCCCACCAACGCGCTCGACTCCCTCCGCGACGAAATCCGCTACCGCCTTGAACTCTGCCCCTGCACCACCGTCAACGATGACTACGTCGAGTTGAACGTGGTTTCGGCCTTATAACCACTTCGCGAGTTTCTC
>CAZAQZ010000165.1:0-6524 GCA_964487175.1 uncultured Verrucomicrobiota bacterium
GCCAGAGAGCGGCCTCGCAACTTGAAACAAACCGCCGCAGTTACGATTTCAAAGACACCAGCAACCAAATACATGCTCCTGTTGGTGAGGAAGGGAAATACGACATTATCGTCGGCTTGTGTTGGTACGTCGATGGTATGCCCGGCGAAATGTGACAGCGCGAAAACAACCAGCAACACGGCGGCAAAACTGTGGAGCCAAGCGCTGATGTTTGTAATCCTAGAAGGCATACCACAAGTTGGTGTTCTCTCGCTCGAGCCGAGCATGCAATCCACGCACATCTTCCTCAGTTTGACTAAGCCGCGCCCAATCCGAGGCTTAATCATCCGTGTAAAGACCGCTTCTAGTCCTCTAAACAGGCGCTGTCAAGAACATTTCTTTCCTTTGTGACCTCGCCTTTTATATGCAAATCGGTCATCGTCAATTCAAGAGAAGAAGACTCATTTAAGATAAGTGTTGAGAATCGACATCCGCCGCTAAGGTGAGGGCGATCGCAGTGATCCCTGTCGCGTTCTTCATCTCCTTCCTGTCGTGAAGAGACTAACGACCATCATCTGTCTTCGACATGCGCTTGCGCCACCAGGAAGACTCGGGCGCACAGAGAGAAGGTTAGATTTATGGCTTGATAGCCGGACGAGTTTGCGTAGCTCCTGAGAAAACATGCGGCATCAATTGCGGAGATTGCTAAAAGTGTGATAGTGTTCAATCAGATAAAGAGAGAGAGGGGTACTAGCAGAGGACAGCAGCGGGATGAGATCAACTCACAGAAATGCGCGGGCATTCACTCTGATTGAACTATTAGTGGTGATTGCAATCATCGGGCTTCTGGCTGGCTTGTTGCTTCCGGTTTTGGGCCATGCTCGGGACAGAGCTAGGACGACGCAGTGTGCCTCCAACCTGAAACAAATCGGGTTGGCCATAGACATGTATGCGAGTGATTATGGCGAATCATTCCCCCCCGCGTATATTGGCACAATCCCGCAGTCAGATTGGTCGCTGATCATTCAACCATATCTGATGAAGAGGCAAACAACCTACGCCCCCACGTACGACGTCAGCCGCACACTTATCTGTCCGGCTGGCGTGCAATCACGCGGAGGCAAAGTGATAAAGGTGATGTACTCCGCCCATCGGTGGATGTTTGTCAATATCCCCCCCCCGGCTTCCGTCCTTCCAGCATCGTACCGACGCACCCAGGTGGCTCGCCCGGGGGAGGTAGTGATGATCACAGATGGCTGCCAGCAATCGCAAGCCTCAAGCGCTTCGTTCGACGCCTTAGCCGCATTGGATCGTATTGATGATTGTTTGGTAGCCTACCCAGGCACCAAACCGGATGAACCCGAGCCAGCCGGACCTAATACCGATGCCAATTCGTCGGTCGGCACGATCCGTTGGCGGCATTTCGGCAACACAGGAGCCAATTTCCTCTTCGTGGACGGGCACGTGGAGTCGCTGTTGATTGGCCAACTCAAACGCCGAAACCTCTATCACGATCAATGAGGGCATACGGGGGAGCCCGAGTGCTGCTCAGAGCTTAGGTATTTCTTTGACTCTTTTCCACCCAGAAGGCGGGCCGACTTCCTTGCAGGCAGAATATTTTTCGATAATGCCCTTACGAAGTTTGAAAAAACCTTCTCGGGAAAGCCCTCGACGCGAAGCAATGACGAACGAGTTACACCAACAGTGTCGCCATCGCCGGGTGTGCCGCGAATACATCGCGCAGCCTCCACAATTCGCGCAACCAGTCGATTATGGCATCGAGGGTTCTAACTTGTTCACCTTGGGCGTACCAACCATTTCCCGCAAAGCCCACAATTCCTGTAGCTGCGCGACGGTTACTCGAAGTCGTCATCGAGGAACGGTGTGGGGAAACGCTTTTGGCGTGAACGCAGAACGATCGCTTCCACCCGCGCCAGCAGTTCATCCAATTCGAACGGCTTGCAAACATAGTCGTCCGCCCCCATTTCAAATGCGTGCAGCCTGTCCTCCAATGTCGTGCGTCCGGACATAATGACGATGGGAATCTGATGAATCGAGTTGGTTTTACGAACCATGCCGCAGATTTCGTAGCCCTCCAGCTTCGGCAGCATGAGATCGAGCAGGATCAAGTCGGGCCGGGATTCCAGGATGGCATTGATCGCCGCGATTCCGTCACTTGCCCGCATCGTGTGAAAACCTTCCCCCTCCAGTGCAGTGGTGACCATCTCGGCGATATTATCGTCGTCTTCTGCAATGAGTACGGTCTTGCTGCGGACAGAGTTCACGCGCGATTTCATACGGCCATTAGCTAGCAACTGAAGTGCCAAGTATCGCCCGTCCGCAAAACGGGCGGCATGCCGTTTTATCCGCGGAACAGCCTGTCAGTCAAACACTACCGTCTTCTTTGTGTAGACGAGGATGCGATGTTCGATGTGCCAGCGCACCGCCCGTGAAAGCACTGTCTTCTCCAAATCGCGTCCCTTCTGGATCAGATCGTCGATCTGGTCTCGGTGCGAGATCCGCACGACATCCTGCTCGATGATCGGCCCTTCGTCGAGGGTCTCGGTAACGTAATGACTCGTGGCGCCGATCAGTTTCACACCGCGTTCGAAAGCCCGATGGTAGGGCTTTGCCCCGCTGAAGGCCGGCAGAAAGGAATGATGCACGTTGATGATGCGCTGGGGATAGGATTCCACAAACGTTGCGGACAAAACCTGCATGTAACGCGCCAGCACGATGAAATCCACCGCGTGCTTGCGTAACAATTCCATTTGGCGGCGCTCCGCTGTTGCCTTATTCTCCGGATCGATCGGAATGTAAAAGAAGGGAATCTCGTGAAACTTGGCGAGCCGTTCCCCATCACGATGGTTACTGATGATCAGCGGTATTTCGCAGGCCAGCTCGCCGCCTTGATGGCGGTACAACAGGTCCGCCAGGCAGTGGTCATACTTCGAGACGAAGATCGCCATCTTTGGACGCGAGAACGACAATTCCAGCCGCCAGTGCATTTTGAAGCGCTTGGCAATCGGCGCAAATTCCCGCCTGAACTGCGGCGGCTTTAAATCGAAATTCGCCAGATCCCATTCGATCCGCGTCAAAAACAAACCAAGATCGGCGTCCTGATGCTGGTCGGCGTGCAGAACATTTGCGTTGTGCTTGTACAAAAAATCGGCGATGGCGGCCACAATCCCCTTGCGGTCGGGGCAATCCACCAAAAGAATCGCTGTGCTCTTCATGTTCGACCGCCAGTTTTTCACGTCAGGCCAGCACTTCGCAATGCAAATCTCACTTTCCTGTATCACGCGTCTGTGACAGACTGCAGCGCATGACCCACATTAAACGCATTGGTTTGTTAACAGGCGGAGGAGATTGCCCTGGATTGAACGCAGTTATTCGCGGCGTGGCCAAGGCCGCGATTCATACACATGGAATCGAAGTGTTCGGATTTTACGACGCCTTTCGCGGGCTCGTTCGCGGCGAAGGCAAATGGCTGACCTGGGACGATGTGTCCGGAATCCTGACGATGGGAGGCACGATTCTAGGCACCACCAATCGTGACAACCCATTTGAATACGTGGATGACGATCGTCACCCCGAGCGTAAACGCGATGCATCAGAGGATATCGTCACCCATTATCGCAGACTGAAACTCGATGCCTTGGTGGCGGTCGGCGGGGACGGCACCTTGAATTGCGCCTATCAGTTGTCCAAGCGCGGCCTGAAGGTCATCGGCGTACCCAAGACGATCGACAACGACGTCCGGGGCACCGAGATGACCTTCGGGTTCAACACCGCCGTCACATCGGCCACTGAAGCCGTGGACAAATTGCACACCACCGCCGCGTCGCACCATCGCGTCATGCTGCTCGAAGTGATGGGACGCACGGCGGGTTGGCTGGCGCTGACCTCCGGCGTGGCGGGCGGCGGCGACGTGATTCTTGTTCCCGAAATCCCCTACCGGATCGAGGCGATCTGCGAGAAACTTCGGGACCGCGCCCTTCGTGGCAAGCATTTCAGCATCATCGTCGTGTCCGAGGGTGCAAAACCCGTTGGAGGCGATGTGGTGGTGCGCGACCGCGTGCGCGGTTCGTATGAACAAGTGCGGCTCGGCGGGATTTCCGCCGTGTTGGCCAAACAGATTGAGGAAATGTCTGGCTTGGAAACCCGCTACACCATTCTCGGCCACCTGCAGCGCGGCGGCACGCCCACGCCATTCGACCGCTATCTGGCCACGCAATTCGCCACCGCCGCGGTGGAGATGCTGGCCCACAGACAGTTCAACCGCATGGTCAGCTTGCGTGCCGGTCGTATTGGCAGTGTCTCGCTGGCCGTCCCGGGCAAAGCGCCGCGGCTTATCCCGCGGGGTTCGCAAGCCGTTCGCATGGCCCGGTCACTCGGCACCAGCTTCGGCGACGAATGAAGAAAGTGCTCAAAGTCGATCCCCGTGCGCCATCGCCCGATGCCATCGATCGGGCCGCGAAAATCCTGCGTTCGGGCGGACTCGTTGCCTTCCCCACCGAGACGGTGTATGGGCTCGGCGCAAATGCGTTGGATGCCCGCGCAGTGAGAAGCATCTTCGCCGCCAAGGACCGGCCCGGGTGGGACCCGTTGATCGTCCATGTCGAAGACACCGCCATGGCACGATCCCTTGCGAAAACGTTGCCGCCGATGTTTGACGAGCTCACCAGCCGATTCTGGCCCGGGCCGCTGACGCTCGTGGTGGAGAAGGCCGCGCATGTTCCCGACGAAGTGACCGCGGGCCGGCCAACGGTTGCCTTGCGCCGGCCACGTCACGCCGTTGCCGCCGCGCTGCTGGCCGCCGCCAAGTTGCCGATCGCGGCACCGAGCGCCAACCGATTCGGTCGACCCAGTCCCACATGCGCCGAGCATGTGCTGCAGGATTTGAAAGGCAGGGTGGACTTGATCCTGGATGCAGGCCCAACGCCGCTCGGCGTCGAATCGACCGTGCTGGACCTGACGCAATCGCCGCCCGTGATTCTGAGGCCCGGCGGCGTGAGCCGCGAGGAGTTGAGACCCGTGATAGATTGGGTCGGGGTGTCGCCGAGCGTGGCGGATGCAATTGCCGCGCAGGGGCTGGCTGGACCCGGCATGACGGTCAAACATTACGCGCCCCGGGCGCGGGTGGAATTGTTTGATGGTTCGGTTACCGAGACGATTGACGCCTTGAACAAACGTGTCGAAGTGCTGAACCGCGAAGGAACGAGGTTTTATATCCTGTCGAGCAAGGGCGACAACAACCGATTCGCGCAGACGCTGTTTGCGCAACTGCGCGAAGCAGATTCGCAAAACGTGGAAGTGATCCTGGGCGTGCTGCCGTCCCCCGAAGGCATCGGGCTGGCGGTGCGCGACCGGTTGCAACGGGCGGCGGGAATAGGAGGCAAACCATGAGCAAAAGCGATGCAGAAAAACATGCGAAGGCCCTGGATTGGGCATACTTCCTGATGAAGAATCATCCCGGCATGGACAAGATCAAGGCCGCCGAGGAGACCGCGGTGAAATTCAATCTCGGCCCGCTGGAAGAAGAATGGCTGATCAACCAGTTGACGCAGGGCCAGCAATGACGGCTTGCGCGCGCGCCAGCAGCGCGGTAAGGTTTTGCCTCTCCGGCAGGGAGGGGTGGCAGAGTGGTCTAATGCGCACGCCTGGAAAGCGTGTGGGGTGTCAAAGCCCTCGCGAGTTCGAATCTCGCCCCCTCCGCCAGTTTCATTTTCCCTAATGAAATTGCGGTTTTGTGTTTATGCTGGCGGCTACAATGTCCTAGGCATAACACAAATGCATAACAAGAGCATCTGCATTCGGCCTTGTCCGCAGGCGTTCAAGAGTGGTTGCGCGGGACCATGCGGAACGCTTAGCGATGGCTGGTGTGATGGCTGGCAACGCGGCTTGCCTTTGCCGCATTCAGGATTTGTCACCTTCCATTTGAGCTGTCAGGTAGTCGCGGACGGATTGCAAGTGGATCAGCCGACAGCCAGTCTTCGCACCGGGTTTTCTCAGGCAAACGGACTTGATCTTGCCGCTATTGATCAGTTGGTAGGTGAAGCCGCGTTTCAACCCGAACAAGCGCTGAACGTCAGCGAGCCGTCCGAACTCAGGAAGTGCCGCGCCACAATTGCCGGGCGCAATCGGCGCTACGGTGGTTTCCGCGCCCATGGTGCGCGCTGGTGTTCGCTGGTTATTCGTCATGTGTGTTAACCCTTTGTCCTATTGCTGGCGCGTCTCTGGTTGCTGTACGCCTCGCATTTCATCTGAATCGCGGTGCGAAATTAACACGCCAGAAGCCGGAATCCCGCAGTCTGCGGCTGTCGAATGTTGCCCGAAACATCCTCTGTTTTCTCCCTTTAGCTTTGCTTGCACAAATTTCTCGATTTTCTGCTGGACAGGTTTTGGAGAGTTCCCGGTTCGACCGACGACAGTGAGTTGCTCGCGCGTGAAGCCATACGAGCCAGCCGCCAGGCGGAGCGAGCACCGTCAATTTGGAGCGCAGGAACGAGCAAGAGATAGACGGCGCGCAGCGAGCCGTACAA
>CAZAQZ010000166.1:0-6513 GCA_964487175.1 uncultured Verrucomicrobiota bacterium
GCAATCCTCCAGCACTTGGAGTAACGACGCCGCCGACCTGCGCCAGCAGCTGACCGACTACCTCGGCGCGGCGGCCACCAACGTCGAACTCGTCTGCACTGAAAACAATTCTGTTTCCTCGAATCCAGGCAAGCAAACAACCAGCCTCGTCAATGGATTGTTCCTGGCTGACAGCCTCGGTCACGCGTTGCAAACCGAGTTCAATGCTGTCATTTGGTGGGACACGCGCAACGGCCAGGATAGCGGCAACAACAATGATCCGTCGCTTTACGGCTGGCGTCCGTACGGGGACTACGGGATCGTCGATTCCGCAAATCCCGCGGGGCCAGCTGACCGCTACCCGACTTATTATGTCGCCAAACTGCTTCAAACCTTTGCGCGCGGCGGGGATCAAATCGTGCGCGCCACTTCCGACTACGTTCTGCTGTCCGCGTATGCAGCGAAGCGCGCCAACGGCTCGCTGACGTTGCTTGTCCTCAATAAGAGTTCCACCAACGTGTTAAACGCCAGTGTTGCCATCACTGGTTACGCGCCGGGAAGCAATGCGGTCCTGGTTTCCTACGGCATTCCGCAGGATGACGCCGCGCTCACCGGGATTGGGTCTGCCGACATCGCGCAAACCAATTTCGCAGGCGCAGGGACGAATTTCACCTGCAGTTTCCCCCCGTATTCGGCGACCGTGATCAGCCTTCAGTCCAGCAATACGCCGCCGACGATCGTGAGTTTCACCCGAGGCAACAGTGTGGGCGCCATCCTCACGTGGACTGTTCAGTCCGGCTCGATGTACACGGTGCAGGATACTGATGCACTGGGGACAACATGGCAGGTTTTGGCAGCGCCACTCATCGCCGGCACAAGCGACACGACGTTGTCGTATACGGATAATGCGGCGACCGCGCTTACGCAACGTTTCTATCGCGTCGGATTGGCAGATCCGTAAAGAGCGACCGAATTGGAGCCGGGCCAGCTTCCTATTGGCAAGCCTGCCCTGCTGCGCAGAAGTTCGTCCCGTTGCAGAAGCTGGCCGGAATCAACGCGCTGATCTTCCTCGCGTTCTTCGAGTCAACCGAACATTCGGTCATCGTCTTTGGAAGCGTGGCCTTGACGCCGCTACTGTTGAACTTGATGAGTTCGGAGGTCAAAGCAAGGATTGCCTTCTTGTCGTCGCAGGCCGCTGCGGCACGCGCGCTCTTCATCAGGGTGCTGCCCGACGGCGTGCCCAACAAACTGCTGTTGGCGATGGCGGCGATCATTTCGGCCGCCAGCCTCTTGCGTGCGGCGCACAACGAACTTCCAGCCTTGGGGCCCCACAGGATCCCCAACGCCTCGCTCAACGTGTCCTGGGCGTCCACTACGTTGTCGCCGTTCACGTCACCGGTCGGCAGGCACACGAAACCGAGATCCAGTTTGCCGCCGTTGGCTTGGATGGCGTTCAACAATGTTGCGCATTCTGCTCCACCGCTGTTGGCGTGCGTCTTCCAGTAGCTTTGCAGGCGGCTGACAACCGGCTGCGTCCCGAATTGCTCCGGCCCGACGCCCAGGCTTGCCTGGCACGTGGACATACAGCCGTTCCCGTCGGTGATGGTGACTGTGTAGATGCCGGCGTTGGCCGGTTGGACGTTGTTCAACGTGATCGTCGTCGTGTTATTGGACGTAAACCCGTTGGGGCCGGTCCAGACAACGGTAGGGACTCCGGGGCCGACTTGGACCGAAACCGTAAAGCTGGCCGTACCGCCTGCACTGGCAGTCAAGGTCGGCGGGCTGATGGAGCAACTTGGCGCCGGGCTGACACCCACCCATTCCTTACAGGTATTTGTACAGCCATTGGCCGCCACCGTGACGAACACGTCATATTGGATCGGCGGATTACCGAACGGGCGAACTGTGAGGGTCGGCTCGTTTGTCGGCCCCATAATGACCGCGTCGTTGATTGCCCACCACGTAATGCTCGCGCCGGGGATCGACGTCGTCACTGAATACTGGACGTTCGAATTGTTGGAGCAGACATACGACGGCCCACTGATCATGCAGGTCGGGCAAATCAAGCATTGAACAGTCGTGAAGCAACTGCTGGAGACCGTAAGCAGCCCGTTGGTGGTCATTCCGCAAAGCGCGCCGGAGCCGTTGACCTGGCCCGAGACCTCGATATTGTTGGTGAAGATCTCACCCGCATAGTCGCAGCCGAGCCACTGGGTGCACAGGGTCACGTTGGTTGATGTGTTGGCTGGAACGACCGGCAGCTGCGTCGAGCAGTTGCCCCATTTCAGGTCCGCTGTCACCGTCACATTGCTGACGTCGGCTGGACCCGCAGACACGATCACGCTGAAGGTGACCTGATGCCACGTGAAGTTTGCAGGGAACGACACGTTGGTGTCGTTGGGCACACCATCCACGTCATCCGGCGAATAGATGGTCGCCACGCAACTGAGCCCGGCGGTCCCGATGGTGACGTTGGCGGTGTCGCTGGCTGTGACCGTCGTATTGTCAGAACCTACACCTGATGTCGTCGCCGTGTTCTGCGTGTTCACGCAGAGATTCGCGCTGAAGAAGTTCGTCGCCGATGCGCCCACCGCCAACGTGCTCGGGTATCCCGGCAATGCGCCGCCGAACAACGGATCGTTGACGACCACATTATGCAACGGCAACTGCCCGTTGTTCGTGATGATGATCCGGTAACAGAACGTGGGGCACAGTGAACCCAACGTGAAGCTCGATGCCGTCTTCTGGCCGTCGTAGGCGCTGCCCAGGGTGCTGCACGCCGCGCCGGTCGGCATACAGACGACCTCCTTGGTAATGCCAATCTTTGGCGTACCGAGGCAATTGACGACTGCGGAACAGGAACTGACAACCGGATTTGTGGTCACGCAGACCGTGCCGCCGACGCTGTCCACCAGCGCCGAAACCGTGGCTGTATTGGTCAATGTGCCGCCGGGGAGGCTCGCGCAGTTCAATTGGTTCGTGCATACGATCGTGATCGTCCCGCCCGCGGCGAGGCTGCTGACGACGGGAGGTGGGCCGGCCAGACATCCGTTAACGTCTGTCACCGTAAAACCGGTCAGCCCCACGCCACTGTCGCTGGTGTTCTGAACCGTCAGCTTGTAGTACACTGGATGGGAGTTGCCGTCCTGCGGGATCGACACACTGGAGGCGAAATTCACGTCGTCGGTGCTCGCCAGCTTCGTGCAACTGATGCTGGCGCTCTTGACCGTCACGCTGGCGCTATCGGTAGCAGAAACATTGGAATTGTTCGAACCCACCCCGGTCGCGGTCACTGTATTCGCCGTATTGGCGCACAGCGTTGCGCTATAGAAGTTTGTCGCTGAGGCTCCCATCGCCAACGTGCCCGGGAATGACAATACGCCCTGCACCGAATCGGTAACCGTGACGCTATGCAGCGGCAATTGCCCGTTGTTTGTCACAATGACGCGGTAACAGAACGTGGGGCAGTTCGCGCCCACCTTGACGCCGCTGGCCGACTTCTGGCCGTCGTACGCGCTGCCCAACGCACTGCACAGGCTGCCGCTCTGGCAAAGCACATTCTTGGTCACGGTGATGCTGGGTGTGCCGAAGCAGGTCACGACCGCCGAGCAGGAACTGACAACCGGGTTGGTCGTCACGCAGACGGACCCGCCGACGCTGTCCACCAGAGCGGAAACCGTGGCCGTATTGGTCAGCGTACCGCCGGGGAGGCTCGCGCAATTCAGGGAGTTGGTGCACAGGACTGTCAGCGACGCGCCCGATGCAAGGCTGCCCGAGACCGTGCCGCCAAGGCAGCCGCTCGGATCGCTGATGGAGAAGTTGGTCAGGATGACACCACTATCGCTGGTGTTCTGAATGGTGAGCTGGTAGTACACCGGATGGGTGTTCCCGTCCTGCAGGATTGTCGCGCTGGAGGCGAAAGTCACGTCGTCGGTGCTGACCAGCTTCGTGCAACTCACGCTGGCGCTCTTAATCGTCACGCTGGCGCTGTCGGTCGCTGTGACACTCGAATTGTCGGTGCTCAGTCCCAGAACGATTGCCGTATTCGCGGTGCTGCTGCACAACGTGGTGCTATAGAAGTTGGTGGCCGATGCTCCCACCGCCAAGGTTCCAGGTACTGATATCACGCCCTCCACTGAATCGGTGACGGTCACACCATGCAGTGGCAGTGTGCCGGCGTTATTAATGATGATCCGGTAACAGAACGTGGGGCAACTCGCGCCCACCTTGACCCCGCTGGCCGTCTTCTGGCCGTCATAGGCGCCGCCCAATGAACTGCACAGGCTGCCGTTCTGGCAGAGCACGTTCTTGACGATGCTGATGCCGTGGATTCCCATGCAACTAACCACCGCTGAGCAGGAACTGGAGAGGGTATTGGTCCCCAGACAGATCGTGCCGCCTGCACTGTCTACAATGGCGGAAACTGTGGCCGTATTGGTCAGGCTGCCGCCGGGAATGCTCGCGCAATTCAAGGAATTCGTGCATAGCACCGTCAGCGACGAGCCCGACGCAAGGCTGCCTGAGACTGCACCGCCGAGGCATCCGCTCGGATCGCTGATGGAGAAGTTGGTCAGGGTGACTCCACTATCGCTGGTGTTCTGCACCGTTAATTTGTAGATCACCGAATGCGGGTTGCCGTCCTGGATAATTGAAGCACTGGAGGCAAAGTTCACGCCATCGGTGCTGACAAGTTTCGTGCAACTGATGCCGGCGTTCAGCACCGCGACTGTCGCGTTGTCCGTGGCAGTCACGCTGGCGTTGTCCAACCCGATGGCCGAGACAGTCGCGGTATTGATGGTGCTGGCGCACAGCGTCTCCGTGAAGAAGTTCGTGGCCGAACCGCCTGGGCGCAACGTTCCCGTGAAGCTCAACAACCCTCCAAGCAATGGATCATTGACCGTTATGCCATGCAGCGCCAATTGCCCGTTGTTGATCACAGTGATCCGATAGCTAAACACCGGACATTGGCCGCCGACGATGACCCCGGTCGCCGACTTGTGGCCGCTATATGGGTCAAGCGGAACGATCGACACGCGGGGATCGACGATTGCTGGCTGGCAGATGACTTCCTTAACCAGGGTGACGCTGGATGTGCCGATGCAACTGACCACCGCCGAGCAGGTGCTGTTGACGGCGATCGGTGCTCCGTTGGTGTCCAGCGCACAGAGGAAGGGTGAAACCGAACTGTCGACGTTGGCGGAAACCGAGATGGTGTTCGTGCCGTCTCCGATGCTTGTGCAGGCCAGCGGGACGGTGCACAGGAGGATATTGGTTTGTGCACCCGCGGCCAACGAGAAAGCGGATGGATTGGAGCAGCCCAAGCTGACGAGAATCGGGTCGGTAATCGTCACGTTGGCCAGCGGTGATTGCGCCCCGGCGGTAACGACGACTTCGTAAGTGACGTTATGCGGAGCACCGTCGGCCAAAATGGACACGTGATTCGAGAAGTCGACTCCGTTGGTTGAGACCAGTTTTTCGCACGTAATGCTGGCGGGCACCACATGGACCATCGCGTTATCAGTGGCCACGACATTGGTGCTGACGCTCTGAGCGATCACAGCGGTCCCGGTGACCGTAACGCTGTTGACGACGTCGTTGCTATAAGCCGCCGCGAAGTAGGCAATGGCAGCACCGTTCACCGGCAGACTGGCGGGGTAGGACGCCGTCAGGTTGCCCAACACGCTGTCGACAACACTGTCCAGTTGTAACGCAATATTGCCGGTGTTGGTGATCAGAATGCTATAGCAGAATGCCGGGCTCTGCGCCTGGGTGACTGTGCCGGTGGCGGACTTGCCATAATTGGCCGCCGCGCTGCAGACGCCTCCGGCGGGTCGGCAGGCTACCAGCTTCTCCACGGCAATGCCGGGCATTCCGCAACATTCAAATGAGCTGTCACACTCCGAGCTGATCGGCGCACAATTGGACGTCACATCAGCCACAGCGCTTACAACGGCCATGACGCCGTGCACGCCCGGCTGGTTGCAGGTAAACATGCCCAACGTATTCGTCACGGATTGTCCAGGGGCCAGCGGGCCGGGGATCACCGTCATATTGGTTACGCCGCCAATGAAATCGGTTACGGAAATGTTGACGAGATTCTGGTCATTACTGGCCCCTGCGGTCACGACGACCTGCGCTTCCACCGTATCGCCAAAGTTTACTCCGGCAAACGCGGTCTGGCCGCATTGGTTGGTGACGAGGAGGACATTGTTTGTCAGCAGCAGCACCTGGCATTGCACTGTCGCGGGTAGGACGTAATTGAGGTTCACCATTTCCGTGTCTTCACCCTGGGCGGGGCCGTCGCCATTGGACCCGGAGGTGACAACCACGGTGGAATGCAAACGCGTGCAGGGATCAACCACGGCATTGACATTGGTGATGGCAAACTCGACGTCGTAGCCTTGTGGAATGCCGGAGTTGTTCATGCTGACCATTGCACCGAAGCCCGGTGTGCCGCCGATCGCCAACCTGGCATGGCCGGACGCCGTGTAGTTGTCCTCGATGAAATCGGCCGTTGCTTGAATGCCGTTGGTG
>CAZAQZ010000167.1:0-6462 GCA_964487175.1 uncultured Verrucomicrobiota bacterium
GCGCGGGTACTTTCTATGGTCGTTGTTGGACAACTACGAATGGGCGGAAGGATATGCCAAGCGGTTCGGGATTGTGCACGTCGATTACGAGACGCAACGCCGCACACCCAAATTGAGTGCGGATTGGTATTTTAAAGTGATAGAATCGAACGGCGTTGTGTAAGGATTCCATGAACCGTTCGCTGAAAATCTGGGCGATCCGACTTTCCCTCCTGGGATGCTTCGCGTGGACTTCGCCCACGCAGGCCGCGGGTACTTCCGCGTCGACGCCAGCAGCAAGACCCCTGTCTTTTCTGCACACGCAGGGCCTGCATATCGTAAACGAGGCCGGTGAACGTGTTTCGCTGCGAGGGTTCAATCTCGGCTCGTGGTTGCTGTTGGAACCGTGGATGGTCAAGCTGGACGGCCAGGAGGGTATTGCGGCCGAAAAGGACATTTGGGACCAGCTTGCCAAACGGTTTGGCGACGACCCCATGCGCGCCATCGTTGCGGAGCATCGGAAAACTTTTATTGCTGAGTCCGATATTGAGGATCTGCACCAGCTCGGGGTGAACTTCGTCCGCGTCCCCATCTGGTGGCGAGTGCTTGGGGACTCCGCGTACGACTCCAACGGATGGGACTACGTCGATCATTTGCTCGATTGGTGCGAAGCACGCGGAATTTACGCATTGCTCGATCTGCACGGGGCGGCCGGCGGGCAGAGCACCGGCGCCAATATTCTCGGGGAGCGGCCGGACGGGACGTATTGGGGTACGAATCCGGTCCACCGCGCCGCAGCCATCCAATGGTGGCGCACCGTGGCGCAGCGCTATGCAGGACGCGGCGTTGTGGCAGGATACGATTTGCTGAACGAAGCGTGGGGCACGCCCTCGGTCAACGCCTTGACCGCCCATATGGACGAGATGTATCGCGCCATCCGAGATACTGATCCGCGCCATATGATCTTCATCGAGGACGCGCTGCAAGGCTATTACCGTCTGCCCAATCCCGCCGATATGCACTGGCAAAACGTCGTCTACAGTTTTCATTGTTACCCCGAGAATGGACTGGTTTTTGCCCAGCGCGATCTCATCGGCATGCGCGACGCGCAATTGCAGTACGGCATCCCCATTCACATCGGTGAGTTCAATCTGTACTGCGCCGACCGCGGGGGCATTTTCGGGATGGACCGGTGCCTGCAAGTGTTCAATGCGCGCGATTGGGCATGGACATTGTGGAGTTACAAGGCGCTGGATAACGATGCCGATTATTTCTGGGGTTTAACCGGCCACACCAATGCGGTTCTGCCGTGGATTTCTCTGAAAGACAGCAGTTACGGCGAAATTCTGGGTTATTTCAGGAGTTTCGCCACCCAGCACTGGCGCACGGACCCGTTGTTGCGCGCCTGCGTCGAGCAACGGCTCAAACAAGCGCCGATGGCGGATGAGATCGGACAAACGAATTCGACCGAACTGGCCCTGTCGGACGCAGTGATCGTTGCAGGTGATCGCGACAAGGGCTTGAAGGTAGAGTGGCAGTGGTCTCCGCCCAATCTCGGATTCTGGACGCCTGGCGATTCCGCAGCGTGGCGCGTTGTTGCCGGTGATCCTGGAAATTATCGGGTCGATGTTCGCTACGCCACGGCTGCGGATGGGCCAGCCGTCGAATTCCATCTGGATGGCGTGTCCGAGGGGACATGGCAACTTCCCACGACCGGCGACTGGCATGTGTATCGATGGGCGTCCGTTCCCTGCGGGTACCTGACGCAGGGCAACCACGTGTTGCGAATGTCGCCCGGCGACGGAAAGGAGTTTCTGAATTTGCGTGAGGCGCGTCTGGTCCCGGACAAGACGGCCGTCGCGACCGCGGACGTGGATCGAGTTGAACTTGGCCCGGCGGAAATCGCCGGGTTCCAGCGAAAGGGCCATGTTTGCGTGGAGTGGCAAAACACCCCACCCAACGTTGGTCACTTCAATGAAGGTGACGCCGTCGTCTTTCATGTGTCCCTAGCCAGAGAAGGACAATACGTTCCATCATTCACTTGGTCGTCGCCCAGCAAGACGGCGCATCTGCAAATCGAAGTCAATGGCGCTGTCGCTGACACCGTTGATGTCAGCGGGACTGGAGACTGGCACCGCTATGAATGGCGGCGCGGCACCAAACTGGTCAAGCTGCCCGCCGGGGACAGCGAACTGGTCGTGCGGGCTGTCGATGTAGACAGTCAGGCGGGAGCCGGAAACTTGCGCCTGGTGCGAATGGATCTGGCGGGGCTGGGGTCGAAGACTGCAAATCGTGGCAAGGAGGCCGGACATGAATAACTCCTTGATCATCGGCTCCATCGCCGGAAAGCGGAACCGCAGAGAATGCTTTACACTCATCGAGCTCCTTGTCGTGATTGCCATCATTGGTATTTTGGCGGCCCTGCTTCTGCCCGTGCTCAACAACGCGCGTAGGCTGGGGAAAAGGACCGCCTGCCTGAACAACCTCAAACAGATTCACATGGGATGCATCGAGTACGCGGACACCAACGACGGCTGGCTGCCATACGCTTTGACGTGGTCTGGTGATCAGAAATGGATTCCTTCGGTCATCTGGCTGCAGGATTTGTTGACGAATTACGTGCAGGGAGTACAAGGCCACATGTCGCAAGTATTTCGCTGCCCGGGAATCACCGTGGCGGTGGACGGCAACTGGCTGGTCGATCCATTGCAGGCGAGCTATCGGTACAACTCCTGGGGTGCCAGCAGCAATTCGCTCAGCAGTGTTCGAGATCCGACAAGCGCCATGCTCCTGTACGATATGGCTTGGGCGAATTGGTCTAGTGGTAAGTTTAGCCATGGCGGTGTTAATGTCGCTTACGTTGATGGCCATGTCGAAATGATGCCAATCGGTCTTTTCGAAACACTTGCCGCCAACGACAACAACCCTACTTCGGCGCTGCAGACCAACGGGTGGAAATGAATTGCTGCGAGCAGGAGATATGATGGAGGTCATCGAGTGAACAGAATAAAAAATGGGGCAGCCATCCTGGCGTGCCTCCTGGTGGTGGCGGGGATCAGGCCAAAAGGGGTGATGGCGGAGGATTCGCCGTCGGTTCCCAAGCTTGTGAATCCATCGTTTGAAGACCGTGGCGAATCGGCCGACCGGGCGGCGGGTTGGGAGCGGTGGGGACACTGGTTCAATCGCGAGGAGGGTTGGACGCCCGTGCGCACGGGACATTGTATTTTGGGTTATCACCATTGGGAGATTCCCGATCCCAGCGATTCCGGCGTCTTCCAGGACGTTCACGGTGCGGTGAAGGGGACGGCGTACACCTTTGGGATTTACGCCAACTTGGACAAGGCAAAGGACACCAACCAGGACGCCCAGACGATCGAGATGCGCCTCGAATCGACTGTCGATGGGAAACAGCAAACGCTGGCCTCCAAAGTTTACAAGGTTGCCGATATGAAACCGGATGAGTGGGAGAAGCTGGCCGTCACGGGCGCGCCGACGAATGATACGTTGCGCGTGCTCGTGATCGTTACGCCGGGCGCGGTCGATGGCTTGCGCGGCGGAGCCATCCGATTCGACGACGCATTCCTCGATGCGGCTCGCTGAAAAAAGGGCTTGATGGCAAAACCAATCACGCGTCTGGGAGCAGTTTTGATCGGGTGTGCCTTTGTTCTCCTCTGGAGTTGTGCGTGTTTGGCGGCGGCAGACCCGTTCCTGAAAACCAGCGGCATTAACATCCGCAATGGCCACGGAGCCGGAGACATCGTCCCGCTGCGGGGGATCAATCTCGGCGGCTGGCTTGTCATGGAAGCCTGGATGGTTCCCATGAATTCCACCACCAATCTCCCCGACAATTATTCCGCGCTGCAAACCCTCGACGGCGGTTTTGGAGTTACCAATGAACAGAGCCTGATCCGGACGTTTCAAGATGCCTGGATCACCACAAACGACCTCGACACCATCAAGGCGATGGGCATGAACGTCGTACGCCTGCCGATTTGGTGGGCCAATCTCGAGACATTGGGCGGCACCTGGCGCACGGATGCCTTCGACAGAATCGACTGGCTCGTCACGAATGCCTGGCAGCGCGGCATCTATACGATCATCGATTTGCACGGCGTGCCCGGCGGCCAGAGTTTTGACCAAAGCACCGGCCAGATTAACCAGAACCAGTACTGGACCAACACCAACGACCAGAGCCGCACCACCATCATCTGGCAAAACATTGCCGCTCACTTCACGGGCAATCCCGCCGTGGCCGGCTACGATTTGATCAATGAACCGCAGGGCGCCCCAAGTTCCAACGCCTTCTGGGCCGCCTACAACAGCCTGTATCTCGCCATTCGCGCGATCGATCCGGACCACATCATCCTCATGGAAGGAACCTGGGGAAGCTGGAACTGGAGCATGCTGCCCAATCCCGCCGTGTTCGGTTGGCAGAACGTGGTCTACGAGATGCACGAATATCAGTGGGGCGACAGCGGTGATGCCACCGGCATTATGGCGGGGGTGGATAACCAGGTCAGCGATTTCAAGAACCACCAATCCTGGAATGTTCCCGCGTTGATCGGAGAGTTCAATGAGTTCTCCGCGGGCAGCGATCCGTCCATCCCGTGGAAATACGCCGTCCAGCAATTTGACTCCAACAACATCAGCTGGACCGCCTGGACCTACAAAGCCATCAATGGCGGCGTTCCGAACGATTGGGGTCTCTTCAACCCCACGGGCAATTGGCCGCCCGCTCCCAACCTTCAGAGCGATTCCTCGACCACCATTTCCAACGACTGGACACTCTGGAGCACAACCACGGCGTTCGGGATCAATCCCATCCTCCAACAGTCTCTGGGCGCTCCCCTTGCCGTTCCGGGTTCGTACACCGCGACTGCCGGCGTGACCCTTGTGGTCAATAACAGTGCGGGTGTGCTCGCCAATGATACCGATATCAACATCGGCCAAAGCGGGATTCAACTCAGTGCCGTTTGGTTCGACGGCCCTGCAAACGGCCAGCTGACGCTGAACGCGGATGGTTCGTTCTCTTATATCTCCACGCCGGGCTTCATCGGCACGGACTCGTTCCGGTACACGGTGTTTGATGGATACGTTGGCTCGGTCGGCATCGCAACCGTCACGATCCTGGTGAGTCCGCCGATCTATGCCGCCGGCTGGTCTGACACGGACATTGGCTCCCCCGGGGAATCCGGCTCCGCACAGTACAACTCTGTCACCGGTAGTTGGACTGTTTCCGGAGGCGGATCGGATATCTGGGGAACAAACGACCAGTTCAACTTCGCCTCCACCAGCGTCACAAACGACGGCAGCATCATCGCCGAGGTGACCTCGCAGCAAAACACCGATCCGTGGGCGAAGGCGGGCGTGATGTATCGAAACGATACCTCTGCCGGGTCCACGTTTGCCGACGTGGTCATCACACCGGGCAATGGCGTCTCCTTCCAGTGGCGCAACGTCACAGGCGGTCAGTGCAATTCCGTTCAAGTCTCGGCCAACGCCCCGGTCTGGGTGAAACTCACACGCAGCGGCAACAATTTCTCCGGATACTATTCGCTGGATGGGACCAATTGGATTCAAATCGCCACAGCGCAGACGATCCCCATGAACGCGGTTGCCCTGGTCGGGCTTGCGGTCTCCGCTCACAATAACGGCTCGCTGAGCACAGCGACGTTTGCCGGCATCAACATCGATCCTCAGGTAACATTCCAGCAATGGCAGATAAAGTATTTCAACTGCACGAACTGTCCGGGGTCGAATGCCACGGACGATCCTGATGGAGACGGCCAGAACAACCTGGCGGAGTTCCTCGCCGGTACCGACCCGACCAACAGCGCGTCCTGCTTCCACATCACCGGCATCCTCCCCACGGGGGCCGATGTTCGCGTGACCTGGATGATGGGCGCCGGTAAGACCAACGCGTTGCAGCGCGCGGTCGGCGCTGCGGCTGGCAGTTACTCCAACAGCTTTACTGACATCTTCACGGTCACCAACACCGTCGGCACCGTGACGAACTATCTTGACGCTGGCGCAGCGACCAATTCTTCGCCGCGGTATTATCGGATTCGGCTGGTGCCATAACGGAAAATGATTCCGGAGCACGCGCCCGCGAAGGAGGCCCCCGTCGGACCGCACATCTTCAACACCTCCCTCGAAAAAAATCATACCTTAATTAGCCTTAACTAGCCTTAATTAGGTTTGATTAGCCTGAATTGGGAGGGCGTTGCAAACGCTGTCTCCGACGATTTCAAAGAACATCCTTTTAATCCCGCCTGCAAGTTGTGACAGATTGTCAGTCTCTGTAATCCGCGCGAAATCATTTTATCCTTTATTAGGCACGATTAGGCTGGATTTTGGCAGTCGCCCCCGAGTCGGACGAGTCCGCCACCGTGTCCGCCGAATCTTCCGAGCGAAGGTGGATCGACTCGCAATCTCATATACGTGTACATCCATATACATCCTATAGTGTATGCACAAAGCATC
>CAZAQZ010000168.1:0-6446 GCA_964487175.1 uncultured Verrucomicrobiota bacterium
TCCCGCCGGCCATTACCGATTCGACGGAAGCCGTCGTGCTGGACCACACCGTGCCGCACAGGATTGAATTCTCGGATGTGTCGCATACCTATCCGGCGGAGGTGAAGAAAACGTCCGATGCGCCGGCTGCGTTGGTCAGGGTCAACTTCACAATCGCGCCCGGCGAAAAAGTCGCCCTGCTCGGCGCCAGCGGCGCGGGCAAGACGACCGTGATGAGGAAACTCCTGCGGTTCGATGATCCGACTTCCGGCCGCGTCCTAATTGATGGTGTCGATCTGCGAACCATTCGGCAGGCTTCCTGGCGCAGAGGCATCGGCTACATTCCGCAACAGTCGCAGGTATTCGACGGGACCATCCGGTACAATTTGACCTATCGACTCAATCCCGAGGAACAAGCGCGGATCACCGATGCCGAGTTGTGGAAATTGATGCAGCTCCTGCAGATCGATTTCAAGGACCGGCTGACGCATGGTCTGGATACGGTTGTCGGGAAAAACGGGATCAAGCTGTCAGGCGGGCAGGCCCAGCGCCTGATGATTGGCGCGGCGGTGATGCGGCGCCCGTGGCTGTTGGTGGTGGATGAAGCGACCTCCAGTCTCGATTCCGCGACCGAACATGAAGTGCAAGCGGGGCTGGCCACGGTGTTGTCCGGTTCAGCCACCAGCGCGTTGATCGTGGCGCATCGCCTGAGCACAGTCCGGCATCTCTGCACCAAGTTTGTGGTCTTGAAAGCCGCTCACGAGGTCCAGAATGATGAATCACAAGTCGAAGCCATCGCCGGTTGCTTCGAGGACCTGTACCGTGACTCCCCCACGTTCCGTCGATTGGCGGACTATCAGGGCGTCACCGTTGAAACTTCGACAGGAGCGGCCACAGCACCATCTGTTGCCGCTTGAAACGTGATGAGCGGCGGAGGAGGTTGAAATGCAGCCGATCCTGCTGGTCGCGGAAGGGCAAACACTATCCCCGAGAAGTCGGCATTGACCGGCGCGCGGGGGGTGTGTTAATCAATACGGCCATATGAAGGTGGTCATTTTGTGCGGCGGACTGGGCACGCGGCTCAGTGAAGAAACCGAGCTGAAACCCAAGCCGATGGTGGAGATCGGGGAACGGCCCATTCTCTGGCACATCCTGAAGCATTATGCCCATTACGGCTTCAATGAGTTCGCGCTGGCCCTCGGGTACAAGGGCGAAATCATCAAACGATTCTTCCTCGAGCACTATTACCTGAGCAGTTCCCTGAGCGTTCAACTGGCCAAGGGCCAGGCCACCGCGCACGACAAGGACCGTGAAGACTGGCTGGTGCATTTGGTGGACACCGGCAGCCAGACGCAGACGGGTGGCCGTCTGAAACGGCTCCAGGGCCTAATTGGCCAGGAAACCTTCATGATGACCTATGGCGACGGCGTTTCGAACGTCGATCTTAAGCGGTTGCTGGAATTTCATCGGTCTCATAAGAAACTCGCCACGGTCACCGCGGTTCGTCCCCCCGCCCGGTTCGGCGGACTGGTTTTCGACGGCGACCTGATCAAGGAATTCACGGAAAAACCACAGGTCGGCGAAGGCTGGATCAATGGCGGATTCTTCGTATTCGAACCGCAGGTGTTTGATTATCTCGATGGCGATGACACGATTTTGGAACGCGAACCGCTCGAACGGTTGGCGAAGGACCGTCAGCTTGTTGCCTATCGTCACGACAATTTCTGGCAGTGCATGGACACGTTGCGTGACACGCGGTTGTTGGAATCGCTTTGGCAGACCGGCAAAGCGCCGTGGAAGGTTTGGGATTGAGCATGGGTGATTTCTGGCTTGATCGGCCCACGTTGGTGACCGGCGCGACGGGACTGGTGGGCGGCTGGCTCGTGCGGCGGCTGGTGGAACAACGCGCGGACGTCACCTGTCTGATTCGCGACTGGGTGCCGCAAAGCGAAATCGTCCGGTCCGGCCTCATTCACAGCGTCAAGACCGTGCGCGGCGATTTGTGCGACCAGGCGTTGCTGGAACGCATCCTGGGTGAATACGAAGTGGCGACCGTCATTCATCTGGCTGCCCAGACCATTGTCACCATCGCCAACCGCAATCCGGCGGCCACGTTTGCAACCAATATCGGCGGCACTTGGGCGCTCCTCGAAGCCTGCCGGCGCAGCCCAACGGTGCAGCAAATTGTGGTGGCTTCTTCCGACAAGGCGTATGGCGACCAGGAGAAACTTCCCTATGATGAAAACACACCGTTGCAGGGCCAGCATCCGTACGATGTGAGCAAGTCCTGCAGCGACTTGATCTCCCAGACCTACGCGATCACGTACAAGTCGCCGGTCACTGTCACGCGGTGCGGAAATTTCTACGGTGGTGGCGACTTGAACTGGAATCGGATCGTGCCCGGCACCATTCGCTCCATCCTGCGCGGCGAGCGGCCTATCGTTCGGTCCGACGGCCAGTACGTGCGCGATTACTTCTACGTCGAGGACGGCGCGGCTGCTTACATGCTATTGGCGGAGAAACTGGCCAAGCAGCAGCAGTTGCGCGGCGAGGCATTCAATTTTTCCAATGAAATCCAAATCACGGTGCTGGATTTGGTCGAGCGCATTTTGGCGCTGATGAAATCCGATCTCAAACCCGACGTCCGCAACGAGGCCAACAACGAAATTCGCAAGCAGTACCTCAGCGCCGCCAAGGCACGCAAGGATCTCGGTTGGTCCCCATTGTTCACACTGGATGAGGGATTGCGACGTACGATCGATTGGTATCGGGATTTCCTGAAGGAATCGGCATGAGCACGGCAACCACCTGCCGCTCCTGCAACCAGGCGGGCTTGAAGACCATCCTCTCCCTCGGCAACACTCCACTGGCCAACGCCTTGCTCACCCGCGAACAGCTTACCCAGCCGGAGCCCGCCTACCCGCTCATCCTGGTTTTCTGTCCCCACTGCGCGCTGGTGCAAATCACCGAGACCGTGCCGCCGGAGATTTTGTTCCGCGATTACCTCTATTTTTCGTCGTTTTCCGACGCGATGCTGGCCCATGCGCGCAAAATAGCGGAGAAGCTGATTGCGGCGCGCAAACTCGGCCCGAAAAGTCTCGTGATGGAGATCGCCAGCAATGACGGTTATCTGTTGCAGTATTTCCATCAGGCGGGCATTCCCGTGCTGGGTGTCGAGCCGGCCACCAATATAGCCGTCGTCGCGGAAAAGAAGGGCATTCGCACCGTCAACGAGTTCTTCAGCGATGAGTTTGGCCGCAATCTTCGCGACAAAGGCGAACGCGCCGATGTGATCATTGGCAACAACGTCCTGGCGCACGTGGCCGACCTGAACGGGTTTGTCAGCGGCGTTGCGGCGGCACTCAAGGGCGACGGTGTCGCACAATTTGAATTCCCGTACGTCAAGGACCTGATCGACCACTGCGAATTCGACACGATTTATCACGAGCATCTTTGTTATTATTCACTGACGGCAATCGATCGGCTGTTTCAACGCCAGGGTTTGCGCGCGGTGGATGTGGAACGCATCCCGATCCACGGTGGTTCGCTGCGCGTACAGTTCGCCCCGGCCGGTTCTGCTCCCAAACCGAGCGAGGCTGTTACCCGCCTGCTGCGCGAGGAAGCGGCCTGGGGCGTCGACGGATTTGAGTTTTATGCCCAGTTCGGACGCCGCGTTGAGCAGCTCGGCGAGACGCTCCGCCGCCGGCTGGCCGAGTTGAAGGCGCAAGGCAAACGGATCGCCGCCTACGGCGCCGCCGCCAAGGGCAGCACGTTGCTTAACTGTTTCCGTATTGGCACCGAGACGATCGATTTCGTCGTCGACCGCAACACGCACAAGCAAAACCGGTTTATGGCCGGGGTCCATATTCCGATTCTCGCGCCGGAGGAATTGCTGAAGCGGATGCCGGATTACACGTTGATGCTCACGTGGAATTTTGCGGACGAAATTCTTAAACAACAGAGCGAATACCGCCACCGCGGCGGCAAGTTCATCATTCCGGTCCCGGAACCAAAAGAGGTGGCCTGAGATATGATTCAAGGAGTCCAAATCATTCCCCTGCGGCGTATTCCCGACGAACGCGGCACGATCCTGCACATGATGCGGAACACCGATCCTCATTTCCAACAGTTCGGCGAAATCTATTTCTCGACCGTGTATCCCGGTGTCATCAAAGGCTGGCACCGGCACCGCGAGATGACGTTGAACTATGCCGTGCCGTTTGGACGCATCAAGCTGGTGTTGTACGACGAGCGCGATAAGTCCCCGACGAAGGGCGAGTTGATGGAGATCTTCCTGGGGCCGGACAATTACTCGCTCGTGATTATGCCGCCGGATGTCTGGAATGGTTTCAAGGGCATGAGCGAACCCTACGCCATTGTCGCCAACTGTTGCACCCATGCGCACGACCCCACGCGGTCGGCCCGGCTCGATCCGCACAAGAACCACATCCCGTACGATTGGTCGCTCGTGCACAAGTAACCGGTTCGTCTGTATGAGAATTCTTCTCACAGGCGGCACAGGGTTCATCGGATCCCATGTCGCGCGCGCGCTGGTCCGTGACGGGCACGAACTCCATCTCTTGCTGCGGCCCAAGACCAATCCAATCCGAATTGGGGATGTCCTTCCAAAGGTGTGCACCATCAGCGGCGACGTATTGGACGCCCAGGCACTGGCGATTGAAATACGGCGTCTACAGCCCGAATGTTGCGTTCACCTCGCCTGGTACGTCGAGGCTGGGAAATATCTGGCTGCGCCACAGAACCTGGATTTTCTCGTCGCCAGCATCGAGTTGGCAAAGGCGCTTGCCGCCGCGGGCTGTCGGCGTCTGGTGGCGGCAGGCACGTGCTTCGAGTACAACACAGATCTGGGAACATTAAGCGAATCCAGCGTCACGCGGCCCCGTCATTTGTATTCCGCCTGCAAATTGGCGTTGTATACAGCTTTGGAGGCGTACAGCCATAACACCGGCATGGAATTCGCCTGGCTGAGGTTTTTCTATCAGTACGGCCCGTACGAAGACTCGCGCAGGCTCGTCCCCCACCTCGTCAATTCCCTGCTCCGGGGTGAAGTGGCCAAACTGACGCCGGGCGAACAAGTGCGCGACTTCCTGTACATCGAGGACTTGGCCGACGCGGTGAGCCGTGTAGTCGGCAGCAAGCTCACCGGCGCTGTCAACATTGGCTCAGGTCAGCCCATTACGGTGCGCGAAATCGCCCAAGCCATCGGCAGGCGGTTGGACAAGCCCGACCTGATTGCGCTGGGCGCCCAGCCGTATGCGCCGCAGGACCCCATGCGCGTCGTTGCCGATATCACCAAGCTGCAGACCGAAACGGGCTGGCGTCCGCGCTTTGACCTCGACGCTGGGCTCGCCAAAACGATAGAGTATTGGAAGCTCCAGCGTTAAATCCATGAGCGACCGCAAACTGATATCAATCGTATGCCCCGTTCACAACGAAGAGGAAACGGTGCCCCAGTTCTTTCCGCGCCTGACGGCGGCACTGGCGCCGTTGCGCGACCGGTTCGACATCGAACTCATCTTCACCAACAACGCGTCCACGGACTCGACACTGGCAGTGATCACGCAATTGGCCAAGGCCAATCCCCACGTGCACGTGCTGTCGTTGACGCGCAATTTTGGGTACGAGGCCAGTGTCGCCACGGGGCTGCGTCACGCCCGCGGCGCGGCCATCGCCGTCATCGACGTGGATTGCGAAGATCCGCCGGAGATGATTCCGCAATTCGTCCGCGAATGGGAACAGGGCTACGATGTGGTGTACGGCCAGCGCGACCAGCGCCGCGAGTTCGTCGGGATGCATCTGGCGCGCAAGGCGTTCTACCGCGTCAACCGACTGTTAGCCGACAGCGACATCGTGCTGGACATGGCGGAGTTTTTTCTCATTTCCGCGGCCGTCCGTGACGCGATCCTGACGAACAACTCCACCAAACCGTTCCTGCGCAGCGAGGTTGCCTACGTCGGTTTTCGCCGCAAGGGTATTTCCTACGAGCGACAACCACGGCTCGTCGGCCAGACCCACTACAGCCTGCTGCATGCGATCCAGTTCGGGGTAGCGGGAATTCTGAGTTCCTCCACATTTCCCCTGCGTCTGTCAGTCTACCTCTTTCCCGTTTTGTTCGTTGCCAATGTTGCGTTGCTGGCGTGGAACCGATTTGAATGGCTGGTGGCGCTGGACTTCTTGTACGTGGCGTTCTTTCTGGCTGTGCTCTGTATTTATCTGGCCCGCACTTACAAGGACGTGGTGCATCGGCCCCTGAGCGTTGTGGACTGGGAACGGTCCACCATTAACCCGCGCCCGCCTTCTTCATGATGAACGAACCCGCCCAATGCCTGTTGTGCAACTCCACGGGCACGGAGCACTTCCTCGACGCCCGCGATTGCCTCAGCGGCGAAATGTTTGCCCTAAGCAAATGCCGGCAATGCGGGTTTGTTTTTGTCTGGCCGCAACCG
>CAZAQZ010000169.1:0-6433 GCA_964487175.1 uncultured Verrucomicrobiota bacterium
CTTCACATGGGCGGCAGGCCACGGCGCGCGATAAATCATACCGTACAACCAGCCGCGCGGTTGAATGTCGGAGGAATATTTCGCCGCGCCCGTGACTTTCTCAGGCCCGTCCACACGCAGCGTGGACTTGCCGACAACAGTCAGGTCTTTCGGCCAGCTAGGCATAACGGATCACCTCGCTGCGGTCTGCCGTCGCCACACCCGCCGCTTGCAGCGCCGCCTTCAAGATGCGCGGTTGCGTGCCGCAACGGCAGAGATTGCCCGAACACGCGGTGCGGACCTCGTCGGCAGTGGGATGCGGGTTCTTCTTCAGCAACGCCGTGACACTCATCACGAAACCAGGTGTGCAATAACCGCACATCAGCGCGTCGCATTCCACAAATGCCTTTTGCACATCGGTCAAAGCGCGGCCCGACGACAGTCCCTCGATCGTCGTGATCTCGCGCCCCTGCGCTTCAATGGCCAGCATCGAGCACGAATACATCGGTCGGCCATCCACCAACACCGTGCATGCCCCGCACGTGGCGCGGTCGCATACTTCCTTGGCGCCGGTGAGACCGGAATAATTACGCAATGCATCGAGAAGCGTCACACGCGGCTCGACATTCAGCTTCAAATTCTTGCCGTTGACACGAAGAGAAATGGGAACGGCACCGGGGCCTTGAACGTGTTCCTGATCGTCCGCCCCAAGTTTTTCCAACTGCGCCACCTTGTCCGCTGCGAGGACCGCCGGCGCAGCGGCGGAAGTGACAAGGATGGTCCCCACCCCTTTCAAAAACGTGCGACGGCTGACTTCGGTGTGACTGGTATCGCCTTTGACCTGGTCACTCATAGTGTGCGCGCTCGGGTGCTGCACAAACGTGGGTGATCGGTTCAAATGTTGCCTGCGCAGTCTGGCTCCCGCCGAAGCTGCCCTCGAAGACATTGTTCTTGCCGTGGTCAATCCACGTCAGCGCCAGCATTGGTTCCCGCACCATCAATCGCTCCGAGACCCCGACCGTGTAGCGGCTCACCGCGAAGCGCGGTGTGTACCATAGTGATTCGCCGCAACTGGTCAGACCGCAGGGTTCAAATGATGTCGTCTTGAATTGCAGAACATCTCCCGCCGAGAACGACACGCCGCTTCTTGAATGAGCGAGCGTCATTGGCACGGCTCGCGTGCGCACGTGCGCGCGACTGAGTTCAGGATCCGAGGCCTTAATCCAATCAGCGAGCGCAACGGCTTGAGCGGGGCTGGCCGTCGACGGCAGATAGATTACAGATTCGCTGGGAATCGTGTTCTTGAATGCCAGGTTTTCATCTGAGGCTTCCAGCAACGCGACTTGAAGACCGTTAAACGGGACGCCGCCATGCGCGCCACCCGTAAAACTCCACACGCGCAACAGGTATTTGCCATCAAGCGTGGATTCCGAGGACGCGATGCATCCTCCGATATACAACTGGCAGGAGTGTAGCTCGAACAAATCGCCGCGCGGTTTTTCTTCAGCGCGCAGTGTCGAACCCGCCACCAACAATGCAGCCACGATCAATGCAACACGAGTTTTCATACGCCGTCTCTCGCCCCCATGTTCGGTTCTGACTACGCGCCGAATATACGCGAAACAAAACCCGTTTCAAGTCAGGATGAAAACAAAAATGATTAGATTTCGTAACAGCGTGACAGCCTGCTGAATGCCTTGATGCTCGAAGGCGCACGAATCCACTTCGAGTGCGTCCTCAATAAGACGACATCCCGCTGTCGTTTTGAAGGGCAAGGCCCGAGCTACCACAGGCGTGTCGGTGTTCGCCTGCACTTGCGCGTACTCACCCTAGATTCACCGTGTGGGGTTGGCCATTGCGTTCAAGCCAGGCGAGCATCTCGCGAATGCTGGCGGTAGCCAGGCAGATGGAGGTGTCGGCAGCACCGTAATACACATTCAATGTGTCGCCGTCGGGCGCAAGGGTATGACCGCATGGAAACACGACATTGCCCACGTCGCCTTCGCGCTCGTACCGTTCTTCCGGTCCAAAGACCCACTTGTCGCCGCGCAAGAGGCACCGTTCCGGGGTCTCCAAGTCAAACAACGCCAGCCCCAGCCGATACAGACTGCCCGAGGCTGTGCCGCGAACGCCATGGTAAATCATCAACCAACCTTTGGAAGTTTCAATCGGCGGCGAGCACAGGCCAATCTTGTTCGCATCCCACCACGCGCCACGCCGCGCTTGCAGGATCATACGATGGCTGCCCCAGTGCCGCAGGTCGGGCGAGTACGAAATCCACATGTGCGCTCCGAGAGCCGTCATCGGTCGATGAATCATCGCCCAGTAGCCGCCGATCTTGCGCGGCAGCATGGCGGCGTCCTTGTCTTCGGGGGACATCACCACGCCATGTCGTTCAAAGGTTCTGAAGTCCTCGGTCATTGCCAGCGACACACCCGGTCCGCCCCGCGAGAACGAGGTGTAGGCGATGGCATATTTCTTCAGTTCAGGAATGAATGTGATGCGCGGGTCTTCGATGCCCCACACTTCTTCGGGAAATTTCTCGATTTCGGGCACCATGGTGGGCTGTGGATCAATCACCCACCCGTCCACGCCATTATGCGAGCGGGCGGCGGTCAAATGTGAAATGCCGCGCCGGTCTTCGACGCGGCAAAGCAGTAGTGTCGTGCCGCCAGGCAATTTCACCGCGGCTGCGTTGAAGATCGTGTTGACGGGATACGGCCAGTCGCGCGCCGTCAGAATAGGATTGCGGCGGTCGCGCACAAACAACGTCTCATACAGTGGATTCATACGTCTTTAATCTCCCTTTGCGGTGTTCCATGCCTGTTCAGACAGGCGCAGTTCCAACAGTGAAAGCAAAAAGGCCAGCGTCGATTCCGCGCCCTGGTTCTGGTTCATGCGGTCGGGATGCAGTCCGTCGCGGCAGCCGCCGCTGCCGGGATCGTACAGTGGCAGATGCAAATCGTTTCGCCCCAAAAACCAATCAAATGCGCGTTGTGCTTCCTTGTGCCAGCGGTCTTCGCCCGTCAACCGGTGCGCTTCGAGACACGCGGCCACCATCGTGTGCGCCTCGACAGGCTGTTGGTCGAAACGGGCGTGTTCACCTCCGCGCGGATAGAACCCGTTCGAGCCGATGGGCTCGAAGTACCCCTTCTCGGAGCGCTGCACGCCCGCCAGCCACTGCAATGCCGTCAGGCCGGTCTCCACGATATCTTTGCGGGACATTCTCAACCCCGATACGAGCATCGCGTGCGGCAGCGCCGCATTGCAATAGCTCAACACAGGCTCGAACCATTGCCAGTCCGGCGCGCTGTTGGCCTGATACAGGGACAGAAACCGTTGCGCCAGTTCGTCGCGGATGCTCTGCACGGCGCGATCGCCAGCGAACCGTTTTAGATAGTCATCAATGCCGAGCAGGGCAAACGCCCACGCGCGCGGACTGGTTGTCTTGAGGATTTCCGGCAACGCAAGATGAAACAGGCGGCTCGCCGTGCCGCACAGGCCGCGCTTGCTCGAACGGCCCAGCACCGTCCCCAATGCCCACAACGCACGGCCATGACTGTCGTCAGAACCCGACACCTCCAGCCACTGCCGTTGAAATGAGAGAAAATTCCTGAATCGCGATTTCTCCGGATTAAACGCATACCAGAGAAACGCAAGAAAGGTGGAGGCCAATCCCTTCACCTCGGCCAGATCGTGGCCACCCACTTCTTCCAGCAGGACCATCACCATCAGCGCGCGGGCATTATCGTCGGTGCAGTAACCATCGGAAAAACTCGGCACGCTGAAGACGGCGTGCTGGAGCATGCCGGTGTTGTCACTTAATCGCCGCAGATGATCGAGGCGCAACACGGGCAACTCGCCGGACCGCCGCCCCGGCGCCCGCACCAGTGGCACCGGACGGGCCGCGCGCATCCGTTCGGCGCGAGCGCGCTGGAATGTGTCCATGTAACGGCGCGCCACGTTCGGCCAGGTCATTTCACGTCCATACATGTACGCGCGCTTGCGGATGGCGTGGCGCTCGGGCCCATTGTCGAGCAACTCCACAACAGCCTTGCCGATCGCAGCGGCATCGCGGAAGGGAACCAGCATGCCGCGGCCGTCGGCCAGCAATTCCTCTGCGTACCAGTAGGGCGTCGAAACGATCGCCTTGCCGGCGCCCAGCGCGTAGGCCAGCGTGCCGGACGTGATCTGGTCGCGGTTAAGGTAGGGCGTGATGTACAGGTCAGCTGCGCCGATGTACTCCACCAATTCCTCCAGGCTGACGAACCGATTATGGAAAATCACGTTGTCTTCAACGCCCTTCTCGCGGACGAGCTGCTGCAACATCAGCCGGTACGCCTCGCCTTCGTGGCGCAGTACGTGCGGATGCGTCGCACCCAATACAATGTAGACAACGTCGGGATGCTTGGTGAGAATCGCCGGCAATGCTTCGATAACGTACTCAATCCCCTTGTTGGGCGAAAGCAAGCCGAAGGTCAGCAGAGCCGATTTGCCTTCCACACCAAAGCGATCTTTGTAGAAATTCGGATCGACGAACGACACGTCCGGGATGCCATGGGGGATCAAATCAATCTTGTCCTCGGAAATGCCGTAGGTTTCCCTGAGGAATGTTTGCGCCCGCCCGCTCATCACAATCAATCGATCGGACAGTTCGGCCAATTCCTTCATGACTTTGCGCTGCTGGGGATTGGGTTCGCGCAGCACGGTGTGCAGCGTGGTCACCACCGGCATGCGCAACTCGCGCAGCAGTGCCAGAATGTGGCTGCCGGCCGGGCCGCCGTAGATCCCAAACTCATGCTGGAGGCTGACCAGATCAACGTTGGTGATGTTGAGAAAATCAGCAGCGCGCCGATAGGATTCCAAATCGCGCTCGGCCATCTCGAAACGGACGCGCGAGGGATAGTCATACGCTTCCTCAGTGTCGTTGACGGGCACAGCGAAGCACGTGGCTTCCGGATACTGTCCTGCAATGGCCTCGCAAAGATCGGTCGTGAACGTGGCAATCCCGCACTGGCGCGGCAGATAATCGCCAATGACTGCAATGCGTCCCACGGTCTCTTTGCGTTCCGGTTGCACCGTCTCCTCCCGAGGCTGAATATGCAGTCACTTCGGGTGAAAATCAATTTCTGTGACAAGAAATAACTGCGCCTGGCAAATCAAATTGAAATCCGTAATGGTTCAGCTAGGTTGCAGGCGAAAGGGGATCGCAAGATTGGAGTGAGTGGCCGCACCAAGAACGTTGTTTCGGCGGGGTCTTTCCTGATTGAGTTGGGCGTGTATGCGCTCTTCGTCTTCGCCTATTTCTTCCTGGTCTTACATTTTCTCGGGAATTGGCTGAAGCACTTGTTCGATGAAAAAAGAGTGATTTATGCCATCGTCGCGCTGGCGTTGATCATCGTACAGGGCGTGTTTCTGGAAATCCTGACCAGCACGCTATTGCGTGTGATTCGGCGAATCACAGGCTGGGGAAAAGCATGAGCTTCCTGATTTCCGGAACGCATATCAGCCCGGTCTACCTGATGATCGTTGGCTTCATCATCGGTCTGTGCGGCGGCTTCTTCGGTGTGGGAGGAAGTTTCCTGGCAGGTCCCGCCCTGTTCGCTGTGGGGGTGCCGATGAATTTCGTCGTCGGCACCGACTTGGCGCATATCGTCGGCAAGTCCATCGTCGCGGCCAAGAAACATCGTGCGCTCGGCAACGTGGACATCAAGCTGGGTCTGATCATGGTCATCGGCACCATCGCAGGGGTGGAGACTGGGGCGCAAATGATCGAGATTCTCAAACGCCGTGCCAACGTGGACGTAGTGGTGGCCATAGCGTTCGTCGTGGTACTCGTGTCGATTTCAGCATTTATTGGCTGGGAAAGCTGGCAAACGTTGAAGGCTCGAGATAAACGCCGTGCCAAAAAACCCCGCAACATCAAGACGGACGAATCCGTCCTGTCGCACATCTCCAAAAAGATTCACAGTCTCCATCTTCCGCCGATGATCAGCCTGCCGACCTCGGGGATCGAAAGGATTTCGCTATGGGTAATTATGGGCGTTTCCTATTTTGGTGGGGTGTTCAGCGGATTTCTGGGCGGCGGAGCGGGTTACATTCGGATGCCAGCCTTGGTGTATCTGCTCGGCGTGCCCACGCATATCGCGGTTGGCACCGATTTGTTCGAAGTAGTCATCTCTGCCAGTTACGGGACGTTTACCCACGCGCTCAAGGGTAATGTGGATATTCTGATTGCGCTGGTCATGCACACCGGCGCAGCCGTGGGTGCGCAGATCGGCGCCACCATGACCCAATTCTTTTATGGGCCGCGCATTCGGCTGGCATTTGTGCCTCTGCCGCTGATCGGAGCAGGTTTAATCGTCTATAGTTTAATGACCGGTCATCATTTTAGGTGATGGATGGAACAATGAAGATCCTGTTCTGCACGGACGGTTCGAGTCAGGCGGAAAAC
>CAZAQZ010000170.1:0-6433 GCA_964487175.1 uncultured Verrucomicrobiota bacterium
GACCCCAGCGCGAAGCCCATGCTCATCCAACCAGTGACGATTTCGGGCGATCTATCCTACGCACAGGAGCATTTTTATCCCGCCAAGACGCCAGGCATTTCGCTGCTTGCCGCAGTTCCCTATTTCATCATTTATCACGCCGAACGATTGGTGGGGGCAAATCCCGATGATTGGTGGACGCTCACGTGCAATGCGTGGTTGACGTGTGTGTTCAGCGTCGGGCTGCTTTCCGCGTTCGGCTGTGTACTGGTGTTTCGTCTGGCGCGGGCGCTTTCCTCCGGCAACAAGGTCCCAAGCGTGCTGACGGCAATCGCATTCGCATTTGGCACGATGTTTTTTCCGCAGGCAACGATGTTGCAGGACCAGAACATTGCGGGGGTCTTCATGCTGGCCTCATTCTACCTGTTGTATCGCTTGAAGCAGGCCTCGGCCCAGGCCGGGCCCGCAGATGAAGCGTCTTTGCGCCAGCGCCAATGGCCGGTCGCGCTCAGCGGGTGTTGCGCCGGGTACGCCGCAATCACGAATTACGTGCCGGCTGCGGCAGTGCCGGTCTTCGGCGCGTATTTGGTCTGGAGTCTGCGTGAACCGAGACTTTTGAAATGGTTCGCCCTTGGCGTGGTCGGCCCGTTCCTGCTGATTTGCGTGTACAACTTCGTCTGCTTCGGGGCGGTTTTCACGACGAACTATCGCTACATGAACATCGGGATGGTGCACGGCGGGCGGGGAGACGTGGACCTGCTTATGGTCCCGCACTGGGACGTGGCCCTGACGGTTTTGTTCTCCCCGTTTCGCGGAATGTTTGTGAGCGCGCCGGTATTGCTGATGGGGGTGTATGGTCTCTGGCATCTGGTTCGCGGCACATCATGGAGACTGGAAGCGGGCGTGTTCACATTCGTGTGCGCCCTTTACCTTTTATTCAATGCCAGCTTCTGGGGGTGGCATGGAGGATGGACCGCCGTGCCGCGGTATCTCGATCCCGCTGTGCCGTTCCTGGCTGTCCCGATGGTGTTCGGGTTCATCCGCTTTCCAAGGACGAGCGCGTCGCTGGCCCTTGTCTCCATCATGATCAACCTGCTGTTCACCGCAGTTGATCCCCAGGTCCCCACCGGGTTTAAAGCCGTCGGCAACGTCTCCGCCTGGTCGCAATGGAGGCATGCGCCGCTGTTGGAGCACACGCTGCCCATGTTTCTGACGGGCCGGGCCGGACCGATCCTGGAACAGCGACTGAAGAACAGAATGACCGACTATTCGGCTGAATTGGACGAGCAAGGGATCGTCAGCCCCGAAAAGGACCGCCTGATGGCAGCGATGCGCGAGCGATTGAAAGCGGTGACGCTTACGCGCATGACGCCGTTGTCGGGCGGCCCGGTCTCGGGGAATCCCGTCGGTATCTACGAAAGCGTGCCCTACAATCTTTTCCCGCCTGGATCCGGGCAGGCCGAGTGGAACTCCTTTAACGCCGGCGAATTTCTGTTCCCCCAAAGCCGCCTTAGTCTGCTGCCGCTGCTGCTCGTCTGCGGTGGATTGCTGATCGGTGCCCGCCGTGTGGCGGCGGCGTGACGACATCTCGTTTCGTTCGGAGTCGTGATAGAATTCGCGCATGGCAGGAGGCGGCGAAACCGAAGCACACCGGAATCTGAAACGGCTGGCACTCGCATGGGCCCAACAGCACGGGTACTCCGTCTGCGGCGCGGAAGTGCGGCTGCCCCGCAGCGATTACCGGGCCGACCTCGCGGCGTACCGGCCCGCACGCAAAGGAAGCCGCGCGGCCACGGCCCTTTTCGAATGCAAACAATGCCGCAGCGATTTCCTCAGCGACTCGCATCCGGTCGAGGCGACACTGAAACGGCTCAAGGCGCTGGAGGAACGCCATCGCAAACTCGAAGCCTTGCTCGGGATGCATCTGCCGTCGCTGCGCCGGGGCGAATCCTTATTCGAGGAATACGACACGGTCGATCTCAGTGGACTGGAGCACAAGACCTATCGAAGCGTCTCGCGGGAACTGCAGGTGCTGCGCAACCGGCTCTATGGCAAAACCAAGTTCGACAAGATTATGCGCTACGGCATCGCCAACCTCTGCTACCTCGTCGTCGAAGACAAGGTCCTCGCCGCGCACGAAGCCCCGGCTGATTGGGGTCTCCTGGCCCACAGCAACGGACAGTTGAATCTGTTGCGCCGCCCCATCTGGCGCGACATTTCCTCCGACCACCAAACCCAGCTCCTCATCCAAATCGCCCGCACCACCACCCGCAAACTGAACACCGAATTCGACATCACCCTCGACGAAACGCCTGCGGGTTGAAGCAGTGTACATCCATACTCGTTTTGTGACGGCCTGTTGCGGTAAACTTCCACGCTGACAAGGAAATGGCGATGAAATCCCCACTCCTGGTGATTACCCTTGGCTGCGTCCTCTGGTTGGGCTCGGCCCTGCGAGCTGTCCCTGCCACTGAAACAGCGGCGCAACCGGTGACCGCAGCGAACGACCCCCGGCTAGTGACGTTCGCCACGCAGAAGTGGCACCAACTCGAAGCGTTCTCGGCCAAACTGGGTGTGCCGATCCCAAAGGACACACGCGCATTCTTCAAGTTCGCCCTGGCGGGCGACTGGGCCGGGGCATCCAACCAGTTCGCTAAAATCGAGCCGCGCGTTGGTCCGAATGAAATGTCGGTGCAGGATCCCGCTTATACGAACGCGCTCTGGGTTCCCGTGCATGAGATGGTGGGCGCCTACGAATGTTTCCAGCGGTTTACTCCCGCGCAGTTGAAGCAGTACGCCGGCGGCATTCTGGGGTCGATGTCCTCCAATAGCGTGTACTTCGGCGGAACTTCGCCAGGCCGGTTTGTGATCACCACTGTCCGCGACACAGCCAACGCGCCCGACATCGTGATCATCACGCAAAACGGGCTGGACGACCCGCGTTACGTGGACTATCTGCGGCTGGCCTACGGCGAGCGGCCGGGATTGTGGCTGCCGACGCAGGCGGATTTGCAGGCCGCAGTCCAGGATTACATTGACGACATCCAAAAACGTCAAGCTCAGGGTTGGAAAATCGGCCCAGACGAGGGCGTGACAACCAACAAGGACGGTCACGTCACCATGCGCAGTCCCGGCGGCATCTTTTGGGTCAGGGGAAGCATGGCGAAGCTGATCTTCGACCACAACAAGACGAACCACGATTTTTACGCCGAGGAAAGTTTTGTCATTCCCTGGATGTACCGCTATCTCGAACCGCACGGGTTGATTATGAAGTTGAACAAGGAGCCGCTCGCGCAACTCGACCCGGCCATCGTGGCCCGCGACCGCCAGTTCTGGGACGAGCTGAGCAAGCAACTGCTGACCGATCCGGAATATCTCAGCAACGAATGGCAACGCAGGACGTACAGCAAGCTGCGGACGGGCATCGCCGGCCTCTACGCTTTCGGCTCGCGGGGGCGCACAACCAACGAAACCGCAATGGTTATCCAGCACGAAGCCGAAGCGGCCTTCCAACAATCCATCGCACTTTGGCCCACGAATCCGGAACCCAACTTCCGGCTGACTCAAATGTACATCGAATTGCATCGCTACGACGACGCCGTGGGTGTGCTGGAGAAACTGGGAACACTGACACCGCCCGGCCCCGACAAGTCCAAAGTCCAGGCCGCCATCACCCAAATCCGCGGGATGAAACAACACCCACCCGCCGAACCTCCCCACTGATCAAGGTGCCCGGCGACGCGGCGGATGCTCTCACAATTCTCTTGAGGGCCGGGAGGTGGCGGCGTATACACACGTTGCTCACCCCGTTGGGCCTGAAGTCCGTGTCAGGCACGAATCCACTGGCCGAAGAGGTCTTTTCGCCAGTCGCGAAGGAGAATGGTTATGCTCAGTGTGCCCGCCGAACGATGTGTCCGCATCCCGTTTGCCGTTGGTCTGTTCATGATCGTGCTGGGATTTTTCTTTTTCGAAACCTACGGCGCCTTTCTTGGGTTTCACGAGGACGAGATCGTTGCCTGGGAACTGAAACAGATCCGGGCCCATCCCGAAGTCAAACAAACCGTCGAACGCCAGCCCGCCACTCCCGAACAGGCCGCCGACAAAGCCTGGGAACGCATCAAGTTCCTGCATGGCCATGGTTATCTGATGGTGCTGGCCTCATTCGCGTTCCTGGTGCTGATCGCCAACGCGTCGATGGTCGTGCCGCGGACCAAAGCGGTGCTGATGTGGGTGAGTCTCGTGTCGATGGTGCTCTACAACGTGGGCTGGGGCCTGGCCGGATGGCTCGTGCCCTACATGGGAGCCGAGGAAGCGAAGGAATTCGGCGAAATGTTCTTCTTCGGTCCGCTCGGCCTGGCCATCGTCGTCGTCACCGGCATCATGGCTGTCGCCTACGGACGCCAAGCCCTCGCCTCGATCAAGCAATAGCCAGGGTTCGATCGCTGGGAGAATAAGCGGATTACTCCATTTTTATTTCATGAATGCAGCGGCGATGACGGATTGTCCGGTTAAGAACGATCCTACGGACAATTTGTCGGGAATCAGTCGTCGCGGCATCCGGCCCCGATTCAGAATATTGCGCTGTCCATGCGTCAGTTGCGCAAAACGCCCCCGATAAGGCACGGCCAGTGCTCATATGTGGTTGCAAGAGAAGAAGCGGGGAAAGATGGCCGGTTGTTCGTGAGTTGGCGCGACTACTGGGGCGATGTTGAGTGAGGGATAGTGGAAGCGTAGCGAGTGCCAGATTTTCGCCAGCAGCCGGCCCCTTCCCGCTTTTATTTTATCCAGATCAAAACCTTGCCGGTTTTCCAAGCCGCAGGGCTGGCTATTCCCGCCGCGTGAAATCCCTGACCTGACCGCCTGGCGCCTGACCCTTGCTGATCTCAATCATCTTGTTCAGTGCGTCGCGAAACGGTTCGACGCCCGGCAGGGGAATGATGATGGTGTCGAATCGACCGCCGACCTCTTCGGTGATTCGCAAGAATCTGCCACGCGGATTCTCTTTCAGGTCAAATGTGAAGTGCTTGCGCTCAACCCGGATGCCGTATCTTGCGAGGTGCGTTCCCGCACTGGTCGCAGTTTCCGACGCCGGCTGTTTGGTAGGTTGCATGATTCACCGCCTCCGGGTAAAACCAGCACCGCTTTGGCGGATCGAAACAGCCTCACCCGCCTGCTTGCCGCATCCTAATACGCCTCGCCGCGAGGAATACAAGTGAAAACGTTAACGATGCTCTTCCGCCGGCGTCTCGCCACGATCAAGTAATCATCGGACTCCTCGTAAAGCCAGCCTGTACACCGGATAACCATTGACTGGGCGAAGTTTAAAAGAACGGCCCAGTGTGGATATTGGCCCGATTCACGTTTGCGTTCTCCACGTTCCGTTTATGTTGTTTCAGCGCTTCCTCGTAGGTAAAACTCTCATCCATCAAAAGGGTTGCCGCCTCGACGATCTCGGGGATTTTTTTGTCGAGGTTCTTCGGGACCATGTCGGGGATCTTGCTGCTGCCTTTGAAGGCGTCCCAGATTTTCGGGTCCCCGAAATAGGGAAAATCCGGATTGTCCGGCAGCACTGAATAGAAGGGCACATGGTTGAAGAAATATTCCGCCCAGTTTCCTCCCGAGATGGCCAGCCACGGCGTGTCCACGCACGGCGCCAGGAACCCAAAACCAGTATGCGGCGAAAGAAACACGTCGCTCTGCTTCACGAGCGCCAGTTGGTTCCACAGCCCGATGTCGTAACAATCGACGACATTCCCGAATCTATTCAGGATGTTTCTGATGTTGCTGTCGGTGTATCCGGCGGTTCTGGTGCAACCGTTCGCCGACTTCCGCACGCCGGTCAAATAAATCTTCAGGTTCGGGAATTTGTCGTTCAACGCGTGAACAATCTTGATCCATGTCCCGATTGCGGGATAAGCACGGTACGATCCCGATCCGCCCAGGAGCAGGCAAATCGTCGGGCCGTCGTGCGCACGGGCTTTTGCGAAATCGAGGGCCGATTGCGGCAACCGGAGTTCGACCTTGGAGTCGACCAGGTACTTTAAACCGTCAGGGTATTTGATCCTGGGAAAAAACGTTCCTGTTCCCCGCGAGGCATGGAACAGAGACTCGGTCACGCGGTAATAGTTGCTCATGGCCTCTTCGTCCCGTCCCACTCTCCCCGCTCTTGCGATATCGTGGGGGATACGAGTCTCCGTCATCACGTAATCCCACGAGCGCGGGATGCCCTCCAGACACGCAACACCGGAACCTCCCTGCAGAAACTGGTAGATATCGATTGGATAAGTCTTCGCGATCCACGGACACGCCGCGGTAAGTTCCGTGGGCGAATACTGGTTCAACGCGAGATGGATCTCAATGCCCGGGTTGGCGTCATGGAATCCCCTGGAGAATTTCAGGGCCTCAACCACATGGCCGACCGGATTGTAGTAGATGTAATTAATGAGTAATGTCG
>CAZAQZ010000171.1:0-6430 GCA_964487175.1 uncultured Verrucomicrobiota bacterium
GGCCCGAGCAGCCCCAAATATGTAAAAACAAATGTCCCTTGAGGGCTTTTCATCCAATGCTACAAAGGCGGGGCTGCACGGACAGCAGCGAATACTGCCAAGCCAATAAGCGCTACGCTGAGAACCACCCAAAGCAGGTATCGCCATGCATCGCGTGCCGTCCACGTTTTGGGGTCAGATCCAATCATGACAACAATCTGGTTTCACAGCCGAGTCTCACCATCGTTCTGCTGAATAGCCGTAGCCCAAGGCCAATGCAAGAATCTTCTGTCGTCGTCGTCGCCTATCCAAAATGAGCCCAATGCTGCGCCTGCTCCAAGCCTCAAACCCTCAAAAGCCGCTAGTGTTTCAGATTGAACTTCCGCCGGCCTGTTTCTGGAATGGTTCCATGACAGCGCGGTTTTCAATCATATTGGCCGCGTAGAATTGAGCATTTCGGGTCGGCGCTACTCTTTCCGATGGGACCGGGAATCGCGGCGGTTCCTCTGGGGACTGTTTTGCGGTAATCTCGGCGCGAGCACGTAGGAGGGCCTTTTGATGATGACTCGAAGAGATGTAGTGGTGGCGGTGGTCGCAGTGTCTGTAACGATCGCGGCGGTGGCGCTGGCCGACTCGGCGGGGTACCCGTTGATGGGATCGACCGTGTTCAATTGGACCGATTTGAAGGTGGTGCCGATGAAGTACGGGGCGCGCCGCGATGTGTTCATGGCGCGCACGGCCATGCTGGAACGGCTGGATTGTCACATCACCACGCTCAACCCGGGCGAGATGCCCCACCCTCCCAAGCCGCATGACGGGGAGGAAGTGATGATCATCAAGGAGGGGACGGTTGATGTGACGCAAAAAGACAAGACGACACGCGTGGGACCGGGATCAATCATCGTGGCCATGCCCGACGAAGTCCAGGGCATGCACAACGTCGGGACAACTCCCGCCACTTATTTTGTGGTGCGCTGGTTCGCGCCGGGCACGTTGAAGAAGACAGACTGACGACCTGAAAACTGGAGCGACGCTTACGGTTTTGCTTCGCATTCATAGCGTCGGTGGGAGTGAAGACTAGAATGCCTCCCGCGAAGTCACAAGGCGTCTTTTTTTTGACGTGATTACTGGAGGATCGTTGCGCGGTAGAACTGCATCACCTGATTCGTCGCGGCACCGGGATCGATCACGGGGACAGAGCCGCCGGTGCCCAGAATATTGTTTGTGACTGTTGTCCAGACGCCTGTGACAAGGTCGCTGATGCGATCGACGCGATAGAGCCGGTTGGAGCCTGTGGTCAGGCTGATTTGCACATCCGGGCCGATGATTTGGACGGCGTTGATGCACAGATCGATGCCGGGTTCGTAATTGATGACGCTGTTGATCCAGGAAGCGTTTACGGAAACGCGGCTGCTGTAGAATGATCCGGGGACGGCCCCGAATTGGTTCGTTGGGATCAACGTCCAGCCGTTCGTGTCGTCGAGATAGTACAACCCACGCTCATCCATTACGGCGATATTGGTTTCTGTGTTAAACGTCCCGTCGAGGCTAAAGGGTCCGTCCACTGAATAATGAATCCCCGCCAGCTTCCATGTCGTGCCGTCCTTGATGAACATCGCGCCTCCGGAATCGCCGACTGTCAGATCACACTCGTTGCTCGAGCCGTTGCGCTCAAACGCGGACGTCAGGAACACTCCCTCGGTGGGATCGGTGTAAATCCCCGAGACTGTGTTTTCGCCCCAACGCTCGACGTTGTCGACGGCGCCCCAATACCAGCCATTGGTGGAACCATTCAGGATGTATGCGGGACCGCGTTGCGTGCCGCGCCCGAACACGACGCAGTTCTGTCCGATTTCGTTCGAATTCGTGTACAAAGGCGCCCAGTAGGGAAACGTCTCCGCCACCTTCCAAATGCGCAGGTCCGTATTCGGGTTGTCGTAATTCGTCATCATGTGGTAGAGGACATTGTTAAACACAAGGATGTCGTTCGTTGTTCCGCCCAGGTGTTGCGCGGTAAGAAAAAACGTCGGCGCGATCGGCGTCCCCAGAGCCCCCGACCACTTGCCTTCGTATTGCCAGCCGCTGTTGGTCAGCGTACCAGTCGGGGCAGTCGTGTTGAACGTGGGATCACCTGTGGATTTAAACACAACCGCCTGGCCATGCGGCGCAAACAGCGACACAAGAATTGCCAGCAACACCCCACGTTTCCCTAGTCTCCCATTCATGCGATCCAAAGGCTGTATTTTACACCAGACTTGGCGCCAAGACAAGCGTCCTTCCTTCTGTTATAGTATCGGTCGATGCAGCAAAAAGTGGACAATCTCACGCGTTGCCCCTGGAGCCTCGGTCATCCCCTGATGATTCAGTATCACGACACCGAATGGGGTACGCCCGTGCATGACGACCGCAAACTATATGAATTTCTCGTCCTGGACGCCGCCCAGGCCGGGTTGAGCTGGCAGACGGTGCTCCTCAAGCGCGAGAATTACCGCCTGGCCTTCGACAATTTCGACGCGCGGAAGATTGCCAAATACACGGAAAAGCATCACCAGAAGCTCATGCTCAATCCCGGCATCATCCGTAATCGGCTCAAGATCCGGTCGGCAATCATCAACGCCCAGGCTTTTCTCAAAGTGCAGGAAGAGTTCGGCTCCTTTGACCGCTATATCTGGCAGTTTGTGGACGGCAAACCGCGCCTCAACCGATTGAAGACGGCCAAACAGATACCGGCCACGTCCAAGGAGTCCGACGCGATGAGCAAGGACTTGAAGAAGCGCGGCTTCACATTCGTTGGCTCGACCATCTGCTACGCCTTCATGCAGGCGACCGGCATGGTCAACGACCATCTCACCAGTTGTTTTCGCCACAGCGAAGTGCAGCGGTGACGGATGCCATTTAACACAGCGGCACTTGTCACGCGCACCCGTTCTGCTACACTCCCGCTCAATGAAGGTAAAAACTTTGGGAGTGATTCCGGCGAGGTTCGGCGCACAACGGTTTCCAGGGAAACCGCTCGCCAAGATCGCCGGGAAGTCCCTCGTGCAGCGCGTGTACGAACAGGCAGCCAAGGCGAAGCGGCTCGACAAGGTCGTCGTCGCCACCGAGGACACTCGCATACTTGAAGCGGTCGAGGCATTCGGCGGCGACGCCATGCTGACTTCCCCCGAATGCGCCACGGGCACGGATCGTGTAGCCGAGGTGGCGAGGCAGTATGATTGCGATTTGGTATTGAACATCCAAGGCGATGAACCGTTGATGCGCCCCGAGATGATCGACCAACTCGTCGAGGGCATGCAGGCCGATCATGATTGCGTGATGGGTACGCTCGCCCGCAAAATCGAGTCGGCCAGCGTCCTGGAAAATCCCAACGTCGTGAAGGTCGTGGTTGCGAACACCGGGGATGCGCTGTATTTTTCGCGCAGCACGATCCCGTACGTGCGGGACGCCAAGAGCGCCGAGGCATCAGAGTGGCTGCGGCTGCACACGTTTCTCAAGCATTTGGGGATTTACGCGTTTCGCAGGGAATTCCTGTTGAAGTTTGTCCGATTGCCTCAGGCCGCTTTGGAGAGGGCCGAGAAACTGGAGCAATTGCGAGCGCTTGAAAACGGGTTCGCGATCAAGGTCTGGATCACGCCGTTTGATTCGATCGGCGTTGACCGACCTGAAGACGTGGATACGGTCGAAGAGATTTTGAGAACGATGTCATGAAAACCATCTTCGTCACGGGTGGCGTGATCAGTTCGCTGGGCAAGGGTCTGACGGCCGCTTCCCTGGGCACGTTGTTGGAGAATCGCGGGCTCACCGTGACGCTCGCCAAGTTCGATCCATACCTCAACGTCGATCCCGG
Organism: uncultured Verrucomicrobiota bacterium; assembly: GCA_964487175.1. GTDB lineage: Bacteria > Verrucomicrobiota > Verrucomicrobiia > Palsa-1439 > Palsa-1439 > CAWFPN01. The sequence continues at coordinate 3,827 of CAZAQZ010000171.1, forward strand.
CACAATGAATCCGTTTCAACACGGGGAAGTGTACGTGACCGACGACGGCGCGGAAACCGACCTGGATCTTGGCCATTACGAGCGGTTCACTCACGCGAAACTTTCAAAACTGAATAACCTGACCAGCGGCCAGGTGTACGCGCGCATCATCGAACGAGAGCGACGCGGGGATTACCTCGGCAAGACCGTCCAGGTTATTCCGCACGTGACCGACGAAATCAAGGCGCGCATCAGTGAGGTCGGCAAGAAAAGCGGCGCGGACGTCGTCATCATCGAAATCGGTGGCACGATCGGCGATATCGAGGGGTTGCCGCACCTCGAAGCGATTCGGCAATTCGCGCTGCAAGCCGGGCCACAGAATTCGCTGTTCATTCACGTCACGCTGGTGCCGTTTATCCGCGTCGCGGGCGAGATCAAGACCAAGCCCACCCAACAGAGCGTTGCCAAACTTCGCGAGATCGGCATCGTGCCGCAGATTCTGATCTGTCGCAGCGAGAAGACACTGGGCAAGGATGTCCGCGAGAAAATTTCCATGTTCTGCAACGTGCCCGTCGAGTGCGTGATCGAGGAACTCGACGTGGCGCATTCGATTTACGAAGTGCCGCTGGATTTGCGCGCTGAGAAAGTGGATGAACTCGTGTGCCGCTACCTCGGTCTTACCGCGCCCGCCAAGGACATGCATGAGTGGGAGCAGATGCTGCAGCGCATGATCAATCCCAAGCACAAGGTCCACATCGCGGTGGTCGGCAAATACATTCAATTACAGGATGCCTACAAGAGCCTGTATGAGGCGCTCAAACACGCGGGTGCGGCCAACGATTGCGGTGTCGACATCCTGCGCGTGGATGCCGAGGACATCGAAAAGAACGGCGCAGAGAAATATTTGAAAGGCGTCGCAGGCATTCTTGTACCAGGCGGGTTTGGCAATCGCGGCATCGAAGGCAAAATCCTCGCCGCGCAGTATGCGCGGGAAAACAAAATCCCCTATCTCGGCCTGTGCCTAGGGATGCAGATCGCTGTGATCGAGTTCGCCCGCGACGTTTGTGGACTGGCCGGCGCGAATTCAACCGAGTTCGATCAAAAATCCCCCCACCCCGTGATTTGTCTGCTCGATGAACAAAAAGACGTGGCGGTCAAGGGCGGCACGATGCGGCTGGGCGCACAGCCGTGCAAGCTCGTCGCGGGCACGAAGACCCGCGAGTTGTACGGAGCCGACGAAATCAGCGAACGACACCGCCATCGGTTCGAATTCAACAACAAGTATCGCGACCAATTGATGAAGGCCGGTCTGACAGTCTCCGGCATCTATGCCAAGTATGACCTGGTCGAGTTAATTGAGTTGCGCGATCATCCGTGGTTCATCGCCTGCCAGTTTCACCCTGAATTTCAGTCCAAACCGAATAAGGCCCATCCCCTGTTTCGCGGGTTCATCGAAGCCGCGATGAAACACAACGCATGAGCACTGCCACCAGCGCTCTTTAATCCGGGCGGCATGGGAAGAAGAACACTCTGGGTCTTGGTGGTCGTACTCGTTGTGACTGCGGCTGCGCTGTATCGAAGGCGAGCGCACACGTATAGCGGTGGATGGTCAATCCCGGTCCGGGTACACCTGCTGCATTCCCATGATTTGGAACAGGCCAATTGCCGGATCCTCCCCGATGAGGCTCGTCGCATCTTTTCGAGAGTCAACGAGATCTGGGTGCCGGCTCATATCCATTTTGAAATTGAATCCATCGTCGAAGAAGAAGCAACCAACGCCTCTCCCGGCCTGTTGGAGGGGGAACGCGTTTCTCTTGCGCAAGTGCATCGGCTCCGACCCGCCGCTTCGTTGTCGGATAATGCGATCCATGTCTATTACCTCCATCGGCTGGCTAGCAACGGCGTATTTCAGGGATTGGACGGTATCTACGTTCAGGACACTGCGCAACTCAGGCCTGTCCCGGGCGGGATTGACACACCACTGCCGGCGTGTGACGGCGCATGAATTGGGGCATGCTCTCGGCCTGTTCCACCGCGAGGAGATGACGAGCCTCATGGCATCCGGCACAACCGGTCTTTCACTCAATGAGGCTGAGATTTTTACGGCCCGTTGCGCCGTGGCGACATTTCCGTTTGCGCGTAAACTCTCTGATACGCCATGACGCCCATCCGCATCAGCAGCGCGAATACTTGCCACGCGCAATGGTTTTGTTAGACTGCGCTTCCTGATGAATACCATCCGCGTTGGCAAACTGACTCTGGGCGTCAAAAACGCGCCGCTGTTTATCATCGCCGGACCGTGCGTGATCGAGAACGAAAAGATGGTCATGCAGACGGCGGAGACATTGGCGGAAATCTGCGCCGAGTTGCATCTGCCACTGATTTTCAAAGCGAGCTTCGACAAGGCCAATCGCAGCGCCGGTGATAGCTTTCGGGGCCCCGGATTGAAACCCGGTCTGGCCGTCCTTGCAAAAGTGAAGCGCAAGTTCAAACTGCCGATCCTTACCGACGTGCACGAGGTTTCGCAATGCAAGCCCGCCGCTGAGGTGGCCGATGTCCTGCAAATCCCCGCGTTCCTGTCCCGTCAGACCGATTTGATCCAAGCTGCCGCGCGCACGAAGCGCT
>CAZAQZ010000172.1:0-6427 GCA_964487175.1 uncultured Verrucomicrobiota bacterium
GTCGACGAAGGAGACTTCGCCATAGCGGCGGCCGTGCTCGTGGAGTTCCTTGGTGATCTTCACGTCGAAACAACAGTACTCGGCGATGTCGACGATTTTGCCTTCCTTCCACCATTTCAACGCCGTCATGCCGTCGGCGATCTTCGGGGCGTTGAGCGTGGTCTTGGCAACCGCATCGAGCGAGACGCGATGACCGAGTTTGGTTTCGAGGTCGGCCATCAAATCGAGCGTGGGAATGGAATGCAAATCGAGCGGCGTGTAGCCGTGCAACACTTCGTAATCGAAATTGATGATGTTGAATCCCACGACCAGACCGGCGCGCGACAGTTCCTTGACTAGATCATCGACGTGGGCTTCGTCATAGATTCTGTACTGGCCGTCAGCGGTGCTGAACGTCACGCCGACCGACATTTTCATGTCGCGCTTCTTGTCCCAGCCGCCGACTTCCGCGGCGCTCTTCTGCGTTTCCAGATCGAAGTAAACGATGTTCTGCATATCAGGAAACAATCCGGGGCAGACCGAGCGTGCGCATCGTGTGCAGGCCGGGCCGCGCTTCGACCACGCGCGCCAGCGTGTTGATCAACAGCGCCGGCGTCGCCACGTCACCGGCCACACCGCCTTGCAAGACCAATTTCAGCGGCGGTTCACCGGCAATGTCGATTTCGTCGCGCGGATTGGGCGCGCCGACGGCCATCTGCAGGTCCAATTGCAGCCGTTCCTTGCCACCCGACACACCCCGCGCGAATTGGTGGACGCCCGCGACGTCGCCCGGTTTCACGGAAAAAAATTTCGTCTTGATCGGTTTGTCGGCAATGACCGGCTCAATCTCTTCGCTGATGTCGTCCATGTTCCAACCCAACGCATCCGCCAGAAACGCGAGCGACTCGGTCAGGCCGACGTGGCGGATTTTCTTGTCCTGCGCGAGTTTCTGGAATTCGTCCCTGGTCAACCCAACCCCCACCTTGCGTTGCAACGCCTCACGCCGCGTCGCCACATCCACCACACGCGCCACACGGATGGTTTGCACCCGCTGGCAGGCGGCGGTGAGAACCAGCGCCAGCGTGTCCATCACGAACCCGGGATTCACGCCCGTGCCGACCATCACGACTTCCTTGGTGATGCATAGGTCGTCCAGTTTGGCCGCCAGTTTGGGATACCGGTACCAGGGGAACATCGCTTCCTCGCAGGACGTGACACAATGAAACCCGGCGCGAATAATCTCAAGAATCTGCTCGTATACGTCGAGGAAACCGGAGGAAGTGCAATGCACCACCGCATCGGCCTGTGTCTGCCCGAACAGCACCGTCGGCTTGTCGCTGACGATGACGCCGAGTTTCTTGTCGAGCCCCAGCACCTCGCCGAGGTCGCGGCCCACGATTTTAGGGTCGAGGTCCACGGCGCCGACCAACTGCATGTTCGGTTTGGTCAACGCCAGTTGCGCCGTCGCCCGCCCAATTGCTCCCAGTCCATATTGAATGATCCGAATCGGTTCGCTCATGCTTTCACTCGCCTACGGCTTTTGTAACGCCAACATCGGACCGCTTCAAGAAAAAGCTCGTTCGTCCCGGGCGGGCGATCGGATCGGCAAGTCTTGCCGATTTGTCGCTCCCGTGATTCGCGCGAAATATATTTAGCCTTCATTAGGTTACATTAGGCTACATTTTCCAGTCGACCCGGCCCGAATTCAGTCTTCCTAAAAACATTTATGGTTTGATTAGGCCTGACTAGGTTTGACTGGGCTTGACTGGCCGGATTCTGGTTATGCATTTAAGCATCCAACGTCGAGTTCTCTGGAGGGCGAGCCGCTCGGCTTGGAACTGGCCTCATAAATGATGGGGGCGGGCCTCCGTGCCTGTCCGAATCCGCATGCACAGGCAGGGACGCCTGAGCCACCAGGAGCTTTTGTCTGATCGTTCATTCTATTCTGATTATTTTGCCCGCCACGCTAGCACACTCAGGAAAACCCCGTTAGTTCAGATTGTTTACTTTGGTTACTTTGGGAGGAAATCGTCAAAAGTGCACAAAGTAGCCAAAGTAACCGAAGTGAACAAAGTAACCAAAGTAAACAATCTGGCAAGTGGCGGAAAACAGCCTTTCCCCTTTCGAAAACGTCCAGAAACCAGGGCTGACCCCATCGACCAAACCAACAAATTTGTCGAGTCGGTTTGCCCGCTAAAACACCTCGGTTGCGTAGTCTCTCCTCAGCCGGATAGGTTCAGTTGACCGGCGCGGGTGCCTTGAACGCAAAGGCGAAGAATGCAGCCACGCCGATAAGCGCGAACGCCACGAGATAATTCCAGGCGAGTCTCTCCTTCAGGAACGTGATCGCGAACACGATGAAGACACTGATCGTGATGATCTCCTGAATGATTTTGAGTTGGAATCCGGAGAACTGGCCATAGCCGAAGCGGTTTGCCGGTACCGCAAGGCAATATTCAATGAGTGCGATCCCCCACGAGACCACGATCGCTTTCCAGAGCGGCCAAGCGTGACCGTATTTCAGGTGCCCGTACCATGCGAAGGTCATGAAAACATTCGACATCATTAGCAGAAAGATGGTGCCCATAGTGTTTAAGATCCTTAGGTTGGGTTCAACTGTCCCGGGAGCGCCAGACGGCGAATGAACCGGCGGCGAAGAGAATCGTGCTGTAGGCAAACGCCACTTGCGTGTTGAACACTGTCCAGAGCAGACCGACCATCAAACTGCTGACAAAATCGCCGACGCCGTTGACGGTGGCCAGCACGCCGAAGCCCATGCCGTGGTGTTCCTTGTCCACCAACTCGGCGGCCAAGGAATCCTCCAGCGCTTCCTCCGTGGCGACGTAGATGCCGGCCAGCACGAACACCACAATCACGATGGTCAGATTCATCGGAGCGAACATGAGCACCAGTCCCATCACAGCGGCCAGTCCGTACCCGCCGGCCAGCAGCGCGCGTTTGTTGAAATGATCGGCCAGCCAGCCCGCCACGAAAGCGAACCCGGCATAGAGCACATTGTGCAGCACATAGAGCATGGTCGCGATTGCGGCTGCCCTGCCCGCGCCGTACTGCGGCTTCAATTTTTGCGTCGCCAGCAGGATCAGCATCGTGTGTGCGAAGTCGCCTGAACCAAACAGCCCGACCGCGAATAGAAATTTCCGAAACGATTTCGGCAACGCGGTCAATCGCGCGCGAAACGAGATGTACTTCACGTGGAGCCGCTCTTTTTCCTCGACCAGGAACCCGATCGCCGCGGACGCCAGCAGTCCGGGAATAATCGTGCACAGCAGCACACGCCGGAAATCTCCCGCAAACAGCGTCAGAAGCACCGTCGCCGTCAGCGGCCCGATAATCGCGCCGCACGTGTCCATCATTCGTTCAAAACCGAACGCGCGTCCATAGGTTTCGGGCGTCACAGCAGCGGCCAGCAGCGCTTTGCGAACCGGAGTGCGCACGCCGCGTCCCAGCCACGCGGAGGCGCGGCAGATCAGGATGTGCCATGCCTGCGTCGCCAGCCCGATGCACGCTGTGCCCGTTGCCGTGACGATGTAACCAATCACCGCGATGGGTTTACGGCGCTTGAGGTGATCGGTGAAATAGCCCGACCCCATCTTGGCGAAGCTGGACAAGCCGTCGGAGACGCCCTCGATGATGCCGAGCCAGGCCGCCGCCGCCCCCATGGTCGCCAAAAACGCCGGCATGATGGTGGTGGCAATCTCATGCGACCAATCACTCAGCAGCGACGCCAGTCCGATGCCGAGCACGGTGCGATTGAGCCAGCGAGCTGCGGACGGCGGCGGCGCGTCAGTCTTGAGGGGCGGTTCCACGGTAGCGGATGATGTGGATTTTTTCCAGGGTCACGAGGCCGTCGCCGAGCATTTTGTCGAGTTCGGGAATGAAGGCGTTGATTCGTTCTTCCTTGTCGACGATCTCGATGAGCACGGGCAGGTCTTCGCTCAGGCGCAGGATTTTGGCGGTATGCAGTCGCGAGTGCGCGCCGAAGCCCATCGGACCGCGCAGCACGGTGGCGCCGGCCAGCTCCATCTCCCGGGCCTTGAGGACGATGGCTTCGTAGAGTGAATGGTGATGCCATTTGTCTTGTTCGCCGATGTAAATACGAAGCAGAACACCTTCGCCTTCGAGTTTCACAATGCACCTCCGTGGAGTTTTGACTGGAGTAACCGGCCCAGGATCCAGCCGAGATAGACGGCAATAAAACCGAGCGCGTTGGAACCGATCACGTTCGCGCTGACGTAGAGCCATTCGCTGTCGCGCGCGAGGCTCAGCGTTTGCACGCCGTAACTGGAGAACGTGGTGTAGCCGCCGCAAAAACCAATCATCAAAAAGTCGCGCCACTCCGATTTCAACCACGCGCGGCCGAGCGACGGGTCCGATAGGGCGGCGAGCAGCCCGATGACGAAGCAGCCCGTGACGTTGATGACCATCGTGCCGAGCGGGAAAACAGCCGGCAGACCGAACTGGTGCCCCTGGTGATCGGACACCAGGCCATTCAGTCCGTAACGGGCCAGGGTGCCGAGCGCCCCGCCGACGGCAAGAAACAACAACTTTCGCATACAGTCGTCTCCGCGTTGGTAGGAGTCATCAGCGCCCTGAACTGACAGGGGCGGTTGCAGGCGAACTCCATCGCCGGGGTCATTTTGCACGACGTACCGGACGAATGCGACGAAAAATTTTGTGAGAGGAATCTGCCTGTCTGTTGATGGGTGGCATCCCTGCCATGGCGTGTTTGTTTTTGACCACGCTGGTAAACAATCGGCGTGAAGGCGACCGGACATTAAAAATTTGAAAAAACCGAATTGCCTATTGTCGAGCTGGTTATGGGAATTCCCGTCTCGGGTGGCACGTAGCCTGCCATAGCTGTTTATCAGTTCGGAGCGAGAGGGCCGGGTCAAGCAACAGCGGGTCCAAAAAACAAGCAACAAACTAAACGGAGGAGCACGTCAAGGTATGGCTGAGAACATTCAATCGACGGCGGGGTCAGAGAAAAAGCCGTCTTCACAAGCAACGCTTGGGTTGACGGGGCTGACCATTAACGCCATGGCGCTGATCGCGCCGGGGGCGTTTTTGTGGTTAACCTTGCAGGAGCAATCACTCTACGGCGCGCCGATGGCCGGCATTGCGATGTGGTTCGGCCTGCTGTGCGCGCTGGCGCTGTGTTTCGCGACGGCGATCAGTTACGCCGAGCTGTCCAAGTTGTTCCCGGGCGCAGGCTCGTCCTACCTGTATGCCGAGCAGGCGTTCCTGTCCAAGACGCACGCCTATAAGTTCGCGCGGCTTGTCAAGTTCGTCACCGGTTGGGCCAGCCACTTGTATTACTGGGTCTATCCGGGCTTGATGGTGGGTGTGACAGCGATCATGGCCGGGTATCTGGCGAACCAGTTTTGGCCGGACACCTTCAGTCCCGCGTACAACAGCCCGCTCATGATGTACGGGTTCTGCGTGGTGTTCGCCCTGTTCGTGTCCTTCATCGCCTTCCGCGGTGTGAACGGTTCGACGGCCGTCAACATGGCGATCAATGTCATCTCGATCACCGCGTTGATCGTGTTCTCGATCATGGCGATTGCCTACCGCACACGGCATCCTCAGGACTCCGTGGCCTGGCACCTGTCCAATGGTGTCGCGGTGACTTACCAGGTTGCCCAGGAAGTTGTGAAGGACGACAAGGGTGTTCCTCAGCCGGTCCTTGATTCCAACGGCAAGCCCGTGCCGGCAGTGGACGCCAACAACAAGCCGATCCTCGACGACAAGGGTCAGCCAACTTTCCAAATGCAAATGCAGGATTCACAGGACAAGGACGGCAACCCGGTTCCAGCCGACAAGGACGGCAAGCCGGTGACCGATATCAAGCTGGCCGCGCCGTTTACGATGGACATCTCCCCCGCGAATTCGATCACCAAGGATTCCAACGGGAACCCGACGTTTAATTACCATCCGACGGCTGGATCGGTGGTGTCCCCGCATGGATTCAACTTCGTGTTCATTCAGGCGTGCGTTGCCATTCTGTTGCTGGTCGGGTTTGAATCCGTCACAGCGATGGGTGAAGAGTCCAAGAACCCCAAGAAGGACATCGGACGTGCCGTCCTGCTGTCCCTGGCGATCCAGGGCGCGTTCTGCTACATGTTCGAGTATTTCGCGGCCAACTACTTCCTGAATGGCGGCTACACCATCAGCAGCGCCGGGGCGTCAAGCGCTCCGCTGGGCGACATCATGGTCCTGGTGGGTTCCTGGATGTTCGGCAGCTACGCGGCTGGCCGGGCGTTCATGCTCGTGGAGGCGTTCACCGTGTTCCTGGCGCTGATTGGCACAACGTTGTCCTGCCTCAACACCGGCGCACGCGTGACCTACGCCATGGGCCGCGACGATGAGGTGCCCTCGCACTTCGGCCTGTTGCACGGCAAGACGCTGTCGCCCTACCGCGCCATCTGGA
>CAZAQZ010000173.1:0-6399 GCA_964487175.1 uncultured Verrucomicrobiota bacterium
TAGAAAAACATATTGAGTACGCTTCAGGTTATCTCGACCTGAAGTTGTACGGCGACGCGTTGCGCGAGGCCGATGCCGTGCTCGCGCTGGAACCCAATCAACCGCAAGCCATCGAGATTAAGTCATGGATCCTCTGGCACACCAATCGGCTGAGTGAAGCCGAACCTTTTGTCGCCAAAATGGCGGAGATGAACCCGAATGACACGGCACTCTGGATCAATCTCGCGTACATCCGCCGGCGGACGCAATCGCTCGATGCGGCGGTGAACACGTTGCGGCGCGCGTTCGACGCCAATCCGCACGACGCGCTTGCTCATTTCAATATGGCTTGTTACCGGGCGGTCCAGCAGCGCGTCGAGGAAGCACTGGAGTTATTGCGTCATGCGCTGGATATCGATCCAAAATTGAAGGTCTTGGCACGGGCAGAGCCGGATTTCAAGACGTTGCGCGAGTTGCCAGTTTTTCAGCAACTCGTGGGTCGACGCCGCTGATTATCCGGCCAGCACCACTTGCTCGGGAGCCCGCTCAAATCCTGCGGCCGCCATCAATGTTTGGGGTTGCATCCCTCCCAAAGCAGCAATAAAGCGGTCGGGGATGACCTGCACTCGCGTATTGTAGAAGGTCGCGATATCGTTGAAATAGGAGCGAGCGAGGGCGATTCTCTGTTCGGTGTCCACGAGTTGTCGTTGCAGATCCATGAACGACGCGTTCGCCTTCAGATCCGGATAGGCCTCGGCGATGGCGCGCAGGATGGGCTGGCAGCCGGCGGGATCGGGTCCAGGTTGACCGGGTGGTGTGGCTCCCAGTTGCGACCGCAACGCAGCCACCTCGGTCTGCACGGTTCGCTCGTAATCGCGAAGACCCGTCACAAGAGAAACCACGTTCGGAACCAGGTCGTGGCGTCGTTTCAATTGGACATCCACGTTGGCCCAACCCTGGCGCACACGCTGGCGGAGTTCAATCATGCCGTTGTACACCATCCACACCCAGCCGAGCAGCCACGCCACCACGTAAACGGATCCCGCGCCAACAAACAACGGGATCTCAGCCGATGGATTATGGTGGGACTGTGCCGCGCCGACGACAAGGCTGCCGACGCACAACACCAGTCCGAGAAGCCCCAACAACCAGAATTGCAATCGAAACCCCTTGCTGACCTGCTTTTCCGTGCGCGTCGAGATCAGAAACAGCGGCGCTTGTTTATTAGCGGCAAGCTCCGGTGCCACCACATCGTCGCGTTCGCGCGCCTGGCCCATGACATAGAGTTGCGCGTGAAGGGGAATCGCGCTTTCCGTGAACCGGCGCCGATGATCCGAATCGCCAATCGCTCCCGGCGGCCCCATGCCGTAGTAGAGCGGGTCACCCATGCCGCAAGTCGTGTCCATAATTGTTTTCGGCTCAATCTTTGCACCGGCCGGCTGGATGCGAATGACACCGCAGTCATCCTTCAGATAAAATAGGCCCTCCTCGCCACCTTTGGCCACGGTTGTCCACCCGCTTTCCGTCCTCGTGCGAGTCTGCGTGTGCCCTTCCCCATCCGTGTAGGTCTCGATGACTGTGCGTGACCAATGTTCCTCGACCTGCCAGCCGTATAAAACGCACTGCGTTTGTGTGAGATAACTGAGGAGCGGCTTTTCCACTTCGGCGGTGCCGTTGAGGTCAACAAGCCCGATGAACACCCCGGTAGTTTTGGACGTGGGCAGGTTGTCCACCAGCCGCTGTCTCCGTCCGGCGCGCAGGCTGAACCACAAGCACACCAACGCCAACAACGCGCCCGCCGCAGCGGCATACAACAGCACCATCGCGCCGTTGCTCATTTTTCCAAACCCAGACGTCGGCGCAAATCAGGACTCAATGTCCCCGTGCACACTTCCTCGACGGGACCGGTCATCACCAGATTTAAATCCTTGTCGATCTCGATGGCGAGATCGCCGCCTTCCATATGAATCGTGACGGGGCTCTCCACGAGCCCCTTGTCAAAACATGCCGTGGCGACGGCACAAGAACTCGATCCTGACGCCAGCGTGTGCCCGGCGCCGCGTTCCCAGATCAATGCGCGGACGTCATGCCTTGACAACACCTGGGCGAATTGCACATTGGTGCGATTCGGAAACGCATGGTGATTTTCGATCAACGGACCGACCTTCAGAAGGTTCACTTTGGACAAATCATCCACCATGGTCACGCAGTGCGGGTTGCCTACCGAAAGGGATGTCACGGTGAGTGTCTGCCCATCTACATCCAGTTTCGTCAGTTTGCGGTCAATGACCGCTCGGCCCATATCAACGCGCACAGCGACGCACCGGCTTCCCTCCAGAATAAGTTTCGCCCGGACAACACCTCCAAGTGTGTGGATCGTGAATTCATCTTTCTTTGCATAGCCGTGGTCGTGCAGAAACTTCGCGAAGATGCGCAAACCGTTCCCGCTCTTCTCCGCCTCCGAGCCGTCGGGGTTAAGAATGCGCACCGCAAAACCAACACCGGCGGGCGGTTTTACCAAAGCGAGGATGCCGTCTGAACCCACGCCCGTGTTGCGATGGCAAATCTGGCGAATGCGCTCCGGTGTAAGGTCAAAACCAAGCCTGGCCGCATCGACCACGAGATAATCGTTGCCGAGACCGTGAGACCGGACAAAGTCAAAACGTTCTGCCATGGTCTTCTCAGGACTTCCGGCCTTCGCCGCTTAACTGCGCATGGTATTCCTGGACGGTACACACCGCGAGCCCTTTCTGGCGTAGCGCCGCGATGCCCAGCGCCGCCGCCTTTGCTCCCGCCAGCGTGGTCATGATCGGAATCTTGTGGGTGACGGCTGCCGTGCGGATCCGCACCTCATCCGCGCGTGGCGTCTTGCCCGCGGGCGTGTTGACGACCATCGCCACCTCGTTGTTCTTGATCATGTCCAGCACGTTAGGCCGGCCCTCGGAAAGCTTGAACAGGGGCTGCACTTTGATTCCCGCTTCCAGTAACACTTTCGCTGTCCCGCTCGTGGCGCACACCAGAAAACCCAACCCCGCGAACTCCTTGGCGATCGGCACTACGTTCTCCTTGTCCGAATCGCGAACGCTGACAAAAATCTTCCCCGACTGTGGCAACGCGGGCGCCGCGGCCATCTGTGATTTGGCGTATGCCTCGCCCCAATCCGCGCCGATCCCCATGACCTCGCCCGTCGACCGCATTTCCGGGCCGAGCAGGATGTCCACACCGGGGAATTTGCTGAATGGGAAGACCGACTCCTTCACCGAATAATATGGTGGCCAAATCTCTTTCGTAAAACCGAGCTCGGTGAGCTTGCTGCCCGTCATCACTTTCGCCGCAAGTTTGGCCAGCGGTTTGCCGATGGCTTTACTCACGAATGGCACGGTGCGTGACGCACGTGGATTGACCTCCAACACCCAGACCTTGTGCCCCTTGACGGCAAACTGCACGTTCATCAGTCCCGCAACCTTCAGTTCGCGCGCCATCGCGTGCGTGTATCGGCGCATCGTCTCTATATTCTCGGGCCAAATCGAATGCGGCGGCAACACCATCGCGGCATCGCCGCTGTGGCAACCCGCAAACTCGATGTGCTCCAGCATCCCGCCAAGGACGACCGTGTCGCCTCCAACACCGATGTCTGCAATGCAATCCACATCCACTTCAAATGCCTCTTCCAGAAATTTATCGACGAGCACGGGCCGCTCGGGCGATGCTTCGACCGCGAAACGCATGTAGTGCCGGACTTCGTCGTCGCTGTACACGATCCGCATGGCGCGCCCACCGAGCACAAACGAAGGCCGCACCAGAACGGGATAGCCGAGTTTGCCCGCCGCGATGAGCGCTTCTTCTTCATTGGTCGCAATCCCGTTGGGGGGCTGCGGGATTCTCAGTTTGTCGAGCATCGCGGCAAACAGTTTCCGGTCCTCAGCAATCTCAATGCTTTGGGGCGATGTGCCGATAATGTTGACGCCGTTTTTTTGTAACCCGAGAGCCAGGTTTAGCGGGGTCTGGCCGCCGAACTGGACGATTGCACCCCAGCATTTCTCCCGCTCGTAAATGTGCAGCACGTCCTCCAGTGTCAGCGGCTCAAAATACAACTTGTCGGACGTGTCGTAGTCGGTCGAGACCGTCTCAGGGTTCGAGTTCACCATGATCGTTTCGAAGCCGAGTTCCTTCAACGCAAACGCCGCGTGCACGCAGCAGTAATCAAACTCGATGCCCTGCCCGATGCGGTTCGGTCCGCCGCCGAGGATCATCACCTTGCGCGTGTCCGTTTGGCGCACCTCGTCGTCCATCGTGTCGTAGGTCGAATAATAGTATGGCGTGTACGCTTCAAATTCCGCTGCGCAGGTGTCCACCAGGCGGTAACTCGGCTGGAGCCCGAGCCGTTTGCGCAACGCCCGCACCTCTTCCTCGGTCGCGCCGACCAACGCCGCAATCTGCCGGTCGGAAAAACCCAGGGATTTCGCGCGCTGCAGGAGCGACCGTTTTTGATGACTCGCCATCGGCGCGACCTTACTGAACGGACGGAATTTTTTCAAGTGGCGGATGGATTTGCTTGTCTAGCAGCGCGTTTCCTGCAATGGTGAGGGTGCGAGTCGCAGAATGTAACAAGAGTTTCGGAGAAAGAGGAGGATCAGTTCATGGACAACAACAAGGCGCCCCAATCTGTTATTTCCAACGAGGTCGAAATCACCGGCACCATCCGCAGTTCCGGTTCCGTCCAGATCGACGGCAAACTCGATGGCGAACTTCATTGCGGCGGCGACGCGGTCGTCGGTAAATCGGCCAACATCAAGGGCAATCTCGCCGTCAATTCCGCCACCATCGAAGGTACCATCCACGGCAACGTCACCGCCAAGGACCGCATTGAGATGAAATCGACCGCGCGCGTCACCGGGGACATCAAGGCCAAACGCCTGAGTGTCGAGGACGGCGTCACTTTCGTGGGTCGCTCGGAAGTTAACCCGTCCGGATCGCCCATCGCCCAAGCGCCGGTTATGGAGGGTGGGACAGAATCGAACGCCGACGAGCGAGCTGATGCGGGGGCGTCTGCCCGCGCGTTTGCGAGACGGTAGACTTTCACAAGCCCCATGATGCGGGGCAGCCTGGACAAAGAAGCGCGTGTCGAAGTCACGAAAGGTAAGCGTTGTTGATGGCTACACCGCGCTGAAAGCGGCGCAACACGCGGTCAAGACAACCGACCGCGCCGAGCCTGCTGCTCCTGAGGGGGGCGATCAACAACCGACGAGCGAACTCCAGAAGCTCGGCGCGCACCTCACTCGCACCGCTGTTCCCGTCAAACGCGTCATCGAATGCTACGAGTGCGGCTACAAATTCCAACTCCACGGCAAGGCCCCGACCACCAATTGCTCCAAATGCCGCGCCACGCTCGACCTCGAAGATCATGTCATTGACCGCAAATGGAATGGTCCGCTGAAAACAGCCGGCACGATCCACATTGCCGCCGACGGTGTGGTGGAGACCGGCGATTTGGTCGCCAACGATATCATCCTGGAAGGCACCATTGAGGCCGGCACCGCGCGTGCGCTGCGAAAGCTGGAGCTACACCCGGGCGCGCGGTTCTCGGAAGCCAACATTCACGCCCCCGATCTTGTCATCGCCCCTGCGGCCACCATCGCCTTCATCGAACCTGTCGAATACCGAGATGTGGAGATTTTCGGGGCCTTGCGGGCGACTCTTCATGGCAGCGGGTCCGTGACGATTCACGCTGGAGGTTCTCTTGAAGGCAAAATTCACTGTGAACACCTTGTTGTCGAAGACGGTGGTGGGTTGAATGCTGTCGCGAATATTGAGTCAAACTCCCGTTAGAGAGAAAGCCGCACCCCCGACCTCGACGCCTTCGAAACCCCTGCTTGGTAACGTTCCTACGTCAGCGCTTTTATGCTTCCCGCCGCTGCCAATTCGTCCTCCATGTCCACGATTTCCTGGATGTTCCGCAAAAACCACGGGTCGATGTGGGTGAGGCGGTGGATTTCGTCGAGGGTAAAACCGGCTCGGATGGCGTGGCGGATATAGAAAATGCGTTCGGCGCAGGGAGTGATCAGTTTGCGTTCGATTTCCTCGCGCGGCCGAATTTCGCGACCACCGCCCCAGCGGCCACCAAACAAACCTGTCGCGCCTATTTCGAGTGAGCGCAATGCTTTCTGGAGCGATTCCTTGAACGTGCGGCCAATCGCCATCGCTTCGCCGACCGATTTCATCTGCGTGGTTAGCGTGGCATCGGCCTGTGGGAATTTTTCGAAGGCGAAACGCGGGACTTTGACGACGACGTAGTCAATCGTCGGCTCGAAACTGGCCGGCGTGCTCTTGGTGATGTCGTTGGGGATTTCGTCGAGCGTGTAACCGACGGCGAGTTTGGCGGCGATCTTGGCAATGGGAAAACCCGTCGCCTTGCTCGCC
>CAZAQZ010000174.1:0-6392 GCA_964487175.1 uncultured Verrucomicrobiota bacterium
TGCTCATCTCTCTGAGCAAGTCCGGGCTCTCCCCGTATGTTTACGTGGATAACGTGCCGCAAAACCTGTTGGTGGACTGGGCGCGATTCACCGTGAACCCCCTGAACAGCAGTGCCACAAGCCTTTGGTATATCTATGTGCTGCTCGCATATACGGTGATTATGCCTCCCTTGCTGTGGTTGGCGCGGAACAATCTGGCTTGGCTGCTGCCGGCCGCCCTGGTTGTTCACTTCATCCCTGTGACCAATCTGTTCTCGCTGAGCAGGGTCGCCGAGCATGCCTTTGTGTTTGTGGCCGGGGGTCTGGTGGCCCATCGGTACGCGGCGTTTGCCGGGCATGTTGATCGCTGGTGGTGGGTTTATGTCCCACTGTTCCTGATTTCCTGCGCAGCGTGGGAGTTTCTGACCATTAATCCGGTGCTCATCAAATTCATCACCGGTCTAATTTCAGTTCCAGCCTTGGTAGGATTGGTGCGGCGGTACTGGCTTCAATCCCGTTTCCTCGCAATTCTCAGCAAGTGCACGTTTGCGATCTATCTTGTCAATATGCTGGCGATTGGCGCGATCAAGGCCGCAGCCAGCAAATTTGGCCTGTGGGACCAACCAGGAGGGATAATTCTAGCACCGATCATGGTCTGCGGAGGTCTTTTCATTCCTGTTCTCGCCAAGAAATACCTTTTCAACAAGGTTCATTGGCTCGACAAAATCACGACATGAACCGGCTGCCTCGAAGGCGCGTCGCTTGGGAAGCATAAAGCGAAATCCCGCCTGCAGGGGCGATTCGATTACGTCGTTTCGTTCGGTTTGATGGAGCATTTCGAGAATACCGGCGCGCCCGCCAGGCCCATGCGGCTGCTCCTCAGACCCGGCGGCCACATCTGACCTACTTCCAAGGGAGCAAGTTCCCTCGAGTTACCGTCTGGACGTCGCTTGATTCAGGAACAATGAACTTGCTGACAGGCAAGGAGGATAGCCTTCGTGCGATCATCAGATCAATGAAAGCGCCGGTGCCGGTGGCCAGCGCAGATGTGATCGCCGCGCCGACCATCCCGTACATTTTAATCATCGGATACACCAGAATCAACCCGACACAGGTCGCGCCGCCCGTGGACCAGATGGAGAGTTGCGGCCGCCCCATTCCATAAATGTAATTGAGCAGGATTCTGGACAAGGAACGAAAGACGGAAGCGATCAATAAAAAATATAACGGCCGGACAGCGGGCAGGAACGCGCGTCCATAAACCAACCGGATGAGGGGATGGGCCACGAGTGCAAGGCCCGCCGCCGCCACGAGGATCGCCACCAGGGTGATGCGACTGGCGCGGGCCGCTGTGCCTGCCGCAGACGCCTGATCGCCGGCCACGCGCGGAAACAGCACCACGCTGATCGATTCCGGCAACAGGAGCAGTCCTTCCCGCAACGAGGCGGCCACGGAGTAACAGCCCAGATCGGACGCGGTCATCAGAATCCCCAACATGAACTGGTCAAACTGGATGGAAAACTGTGACAGGACGAGCCGCAAGTGACTGCGCACACCGTAGCCCAAGGCGGCCTTGAGGTACGCCCCTGAAATCCTCGGGCGCTGTTCACACCGGGTCATCAAATACCACGAGATTCCGATTGCATTGATCAGATTGGTGGCAACCAGCGCCATGCAGATCCCGATCAGACGGTTCTTCGACAGGACGAGTGCCAGCAGCACGGCCGGGATGAAGATCACGGAGCGCAGGACCGTGAAGACGTTATAGGCTCGAAACCGCGACAGCCCCTGAATGACACTGCCGCAATTGTTCAAGACCAGATTGAACGGGATCGTCGTCAGTAACAGAAAAAACGCCGCTGCATTTCCCACGGGCCACTTGACCAGACGCAGGAAGACCAACACGAACAGGATCACCGCATAAGCCAGCCCCGAAACGAATCCCGCGAAAATCGATGTGGTGGTGGCCTGTTCCAGGGAATACTGCCGGCTGCCCATGAAATAGATGTTGGCGTCCATGAAGCTGAAGTTGCCAAACAATACCGCCAGGTTGACCACCAGCGACGCAAACGTGAACACGCCCTTGTCCGTCGGCCCGAGCGCACGCGTGATGAGCACGCCTGTGCCGAACCTGAGCGCAAAATCCACCATCTTGGTTGCAAAAACTTCCGAGACCACCTTCTTCATGCCGCGCGCACCTTACAAGAGCCATCATCCTGTGTCACGTGTGATTCGCCCGCCGGGTCTCCTGGAATGGTGCCGGAACACGGGCGCTTATCTCTGTCGACGGCAAATCTCTTCGTACACTCGGAGCGTTTCCGAGGCAACGGCCCGTGGCGCGTGGCGCGCCAGCGCCCGCGCGCGTCCAGCGGCGGACATCTTCCTCCTAAGGTCCGCGTCGCCCAACAGCTTGAACAGAGCATCGGCCAGTTCCTCACTGTGGCCGGGCGCGACGAGCAAGCCGGTCTTTCCATCTTCGACCATTTCGGGGATGCCACCCGCCCGTGTGGCGACGACGGGGACGCCGGCCGCCATCGCCTCGGCCACAGCCATCGGCGCAGTTTCTTGAAACGAAGGCAGGACCAGCACATCGGTTTGCGCCAAGGCCGCCGCAACGCCGCGTTCGCCGAGCACCCCAATCCACTCGATGCTGTCGTCAACTCCCAGTTCACTGGCGCGGCGATGCACGAGCTTGTCGTACTCGGCGGCATCGGCGCCGCCCCCCGTTTGGCCGATGACGCGCAACGTAACCGGGGCGCCGAGCCTGCGCCGCACGCTGGCCAGGGCCTCGACGAGATGCACCACTCCCTTTAATCGATACACGGTACCAACGAACAGCAGCGATAATCCTTCACGCCCGCGCTGTGGCTGCACATCGAAGAAACAGGGGGCGACAGCATTGGTAATCAAATGGCGGCGCGCCGGGCTGCCTTGCTCTTTCAGGAAATGCTCGGCCTCCACGCTCAGGCAAATCACATCCGTCGCTTTGCGCACGACGAACTTCTCAATCCAGCGCGGTACATGATCAAGCGACAATAGCGGCGGCGGTGTGACATGGTGCACACGCTGCAGGATGCCGTGAATGGTAATGACGTTTGGATAAGGCGAGGTGACCGCTGTGAACCCGTATTCTGCTTCCGTCCCCTGGCCATGGACGATGTCGGGAAGAATGCCCGCCAGTTCCCGCAAAATCAATCGCCGTCTCCAAGTGAAGAAACTGGCGCTGCCTGAGAAACGCGGGCACGGCAACCGATGCACCACGCCAAACGGGCCTTGCTCGACTGCTGGCGCGCTTACGTCGGTGGAGACAACGATATGAACGTCCTGCACGCCGATTTCGCGCAGTCCGCGAAGAAGGTTCAGCCCGGGTGACAGCCGATACGGCAACAGGCGTTGCGGCCGTTCGAGCCCGCGAACCATGTACGTGTCGAAATCTCCGATTAAGCAGATACGCATGCGGTCTGGAAAAGGGCAAGGTAGTTGTCGATCATGTTCGCCATTGAAAATTTCTTCATTGCTCGCAGGCGGGCGGCCGCGCTGCAGACTTGGAATCGTTCCCCGACCATGGAGCACACGCCCGCAGCCAGCGCGTCGGTGTCGCCCACGGGCACCAACCAGCCTGTGATGCCATGTTCGACAATCTCGGGATTGCCGCCCACGTTATACGCAACAACCGGGCGGCCACCCAGTTGGGCCTCCAACAGCGCCGCGCCAAACGGTTCCTCCCGGTCGGGATGCACCAGCAGGTGGATCTGCTCGATCATGCCGGCACTTCCCTTGTCCCAGTAACCGTGCAGGATGAAACGGTGTTCGAGCCGTTGCTCTCGAATGCAGTCGCGCAACGGCTCCAACAGCGGGCCGTCTCCGAACACGTGGAAATCAAACTCGATTTTGCCTTCGAGCCTGCGCGCGATCGCAACCAGGTCGAGCGGGCGTTTGCGTTCGACCAGTCGTCCGACGAATCCGAGGTGCCAGGGGGACGACCGTTGTGGTAACGGCAGGGCCGTCAGCGCTGTCTCGTTCTGGCGGCCGACACCGATGACATGCAGCCGTGTTGATTCGAGGCAAGGAAGGTCTTTCTTGATGATCTCCGCTGTTGCACGCGAGACGGCGACGACGTGCGTGCGTTGGTTGCGCACCGCGCGGCGAATGCCGGCGAACTTGAGTTGCTCCCAGAACCCTGCTTTCCGCGGCTGCGCGCCGTGTACGGTCCACACAAGCGGAATGCCGCGCCTGCGGCAGGCCTCGTACGGCGCATAAATCGAACCGTGGGCGGAGACAACCTGAATTCCGTGTCGCTCGATGACACCCTGGAGCAACCGCAGGGCGCTGAGATGGGGTTTGATGCGCCGCCGATGCAGATCAAAGAAGTAATAGGGCAAGTCGTCGGGAATGCGAGCCCGCAGGTCCGGCGCATTATCGTAAGCGCCAACCAGAACCACGAAGTGACCGCGTCGCTTGAATTCCAGCGCCATCTCCAGGGCCGTTATTTCCTGTCCGCCTGCTGGATGGGCCACCCAACTGCTCCAGACAAGGAGGTTCATGTAGCACTGGCAACCACTTCGCCTGGCGACACTGCTTTAACTGCGGATGGCCGTGCGGTCGCCTCCATTTCCTGGGTCATGCGAATCAGAAGACGCAACAGGCCCACGTACAGTAGATATTGCGGAAGCTCACTGTCGTAACCGCCGAAGACAAACGTGTAATGGATCGGGGACCAAATTCCCTGCACGGCCAAGTAGATGGCCAGAGGCTGGAGAGGAGTCCCCCAGCATCTCCGCACATAGACGACCGAGTAGTAGGCAACTGCAGCCATCAATACGTAGAACAGGATCAACCCCACGCCGCCGACAAAGCGAACGGCGGTCAGCGGCCCGCTGTGATAGGATCCGGTGAGCATCACCCACTCGTCGGTTGAGCCTATGGAGTATACGGTTTGCGCATCCTCTTCGGTCATGCCAAAGCCATCGCCAAACCACCAATCGTCAATCAAGTTGTATCTGATAACATCCTTCCACACTTGGAAACGTCCTTCGCTGCTGCTCTGCACATCAGCCAAAACCGTGGGTGACCATTGTCCCGGCAGCCACGCCAGCGCCCGTTGGGCGGGCAGAGGCAGGTCAAACAGCCGGCCTTGGCCGAAAATCAGACAACCCACCAGCAATCCACCAACGAGTGTGGCGATTGCCAGTTCGCGCCAGGTCCGATAGAAGAAACAGGTGATAACAATTACCATAATGGTCTTCAGCAAAATGTTGCGAAATCCCGACAAGAGGACGCAAGACAGGGCCAACAACAAGGCATAAGAGCGGACTTTCCGCAGATCAAACAGAGTGCGCGGCGGATAGTAAGCGCACAGCACGAACACCAGTGTCAGGCCGAATTCTCCGAAACGCAAGAAACGCGGTATAGGGGCCTCGACGGCACGGTTGCTGAAATACGCTCCGACGTCCGATACTGCATAAAGAAACGACAGGTGGCTCACCGCCGAGGGAAACACGTATGAGATCAGGTACAACATCGTCACGAACGACACACCGATCAGAAGCAAAAACGGAGCCCAGGATGCCGTTCGCGCGGAATCAGGCAGGCGGAAAATAACCCAGTAAGCCACGAGCCCTAAGCCAATGTTCACGTAAGGTCTGGCCCCGATCGTCTCGGAACCGAAGGCCCGGAGGCCGACCGGATGATGAAAAAAAGTGAATACAAGATAAAGCAGGTTGAGGCCCACCACTGCATCCAGGATATGCCAGGAGGGCCGGTCGGAACGCGGTGACACCACGCGAAACGCCACATAGGAGCACGCAGCCAGCATAATTGTGATGTCGTGAATCGAAAAGGGCACGGAAATAACCGCCGTGGTGCCGGTGATCGACCAGCCGAGCAGGATGAGCATCCAAGCCCGGTGGCGCAGCCCGATCGTGGTCATACATGCTGCAAAAAAAAGCCCCAGGAAAATCAACAACTTCTGTTCGCCTTTGCCGATCCAATACGCGACCACGATTGACCCGACCATGTAGAGCCCAATCATCGCTGCGCGAATGATCTTGTCCTCCAACTCGAGCGGGTTGGTATGTCTGTGATGTCTGTGTGGAGGCATGGAGGCTATCGTGCGGGGAACAGCATTGTTGGACAAGCAGTTTTCAACATCGTAGAATGCTGCGTAATATAGGGCTCATGCATGGCTTGTGCAAGCAGCAGTTTAGCTGCCATCGGGCACGGTTTTTGCAGTTGAATCGAACAGCAGCCCATGTGATAGTCCCTGCGACGGCAGGCAATTTGGCACGTTGCGAGCGGGATTTGCTATCAATCAGTTGCGGAAGAGACAGGCGACAAATATGAAATCTGAGAAGATCATCGTCTGCGGAGCGGGCGGCTTTATCGGGGGGCACCTTGTCGCCGAGTTTTTGCGG
>CAZAQZ010000175.1:0-6379 GCA_964487175.1 uncultured Verrucomicrobiota bacterium
TGTGGTTCCGTCCAACCATTTCCAACGGACCGCCCTCCGCTGCAAAGGCATTTAGGCCGTTAACAATCGGGACAGTGTCTTGTATTGCAATCGATCCATCAATTTGCACATTCTAATCCACGAATGAAGGTTGCGTTATCGCTTTGTTTGCTGGGGATGGGAGTTGCCGTCTCCGGCTGCGCGTTGGTGGATCGGACGGCCATCGCGCTGCTCTACAAAAAGGCGGATTTGCCCGCGGCGCAGGTGCGCAACGACATTCCCTACGGCGACACTTCCCTGCCCCAACAACAGCTCGACCTCTTTCTAGCAGAAGGAAAGGATCGGCCCGTCTTTATTTTCGTTCACGGCGGCGGCTGGACGAAAGGCGACAAGGGCCTGCGCGTCGGCGGCGCGGATGTGTACGGGAATATCGGGCGGTTTTACGCGGAGCACGGCATAGACGTGGCCGTCATCAATTATCGGTTACAGCCCGCTGTGCCCTGGCAGGACCAGGTCGATGACGTGGCGCGGGCGACCGCGTGGGTGCGCGCCCATATTGCCGAGGACGGTGGCGATCCCAAGCGGCTGTTCATTGGCGGACATTCCGCCGGTGCCCAACTGGCCGCTCACGTCGCTCTTGACCCCGTGCCGCTGGAGCACTACGGCCTGTCCCCCTCAAACATCTGTGGCGTGATTACCGTGAGCGGCGCAGGATTCGATCTGGCAGACCAACAGACGTATGCGCTGGGCGCGCCACTTGCGAAGTACCAACAACGGTTCGGTGAGACCACGGATTGGCAGCGAGAGGCATCGCCCGTCAGTTATGTTCGGCCCGGCGCCCCGCCGTTTCTGATCCTCTATGCCGGAGGCGAAACGAAAGCCCTGCAACGCCAGGCCCAGCGGCTCGCCGAAGTCCTCTCCACCAACGGAGTCCCCCATCAGATCGTCGTCGTCCCCGGACAAAGTCATACACGGATTGTCCCGGCGTTAAGTCGCCCCGACAGAACCGCCGGCCCCGCCATCGTGAACTTCATCCAAACGACCGCGTGCCAGTAAAGCCCGCGACGATTGCCGGGACCTTATTTGCCCAGCATTTTCGCGACGATGAAGATGAGGATCGCTCCGCCCAATCCACCTCCGAATAGCAGGTAAATCAGTGAATAGCCCACCGCGGCAAGCATCGGATGAATTAAACCGATCATAAGATGATCCCTCCGTGAATCGACTGGCCCGCCGGGCCCGCCTATTCGCTGTCGTTCAATTCCTCGATGAATTTCTCGATGGCTTCGCGGGTTTCGCCCGTGCGCTTCTGAATCCGGCCAATCAATTCGTCATCCTGGCCCTCATCATATTGAAGGTCGTCCTTCGTCAGCGAGGCCCATTTCTGTTTCAATTTCCCCTTGATGATGTTCCAGTCGCCTTTGATTACGAGTTTGTTCATGGCAGTTCCTTTTTGTTGTGTTGTCGTTGCCTCAGTATCACTAATCTGAATCCCGGCTCCTCACAATCAGCCCGCGTCTGAATTGATGCTAGGAAGACTGCCTAAGCGCCGTCGGATGGTCCGCCCGGCCTGAAAATCGTGATTCGTCAGATTGTTTAGTTTGGTTACTTTGGGAGGAAATCGTCAAAAGTAACCAAAGTAGCCAAAGTAACCAAAGTAACCAAACTAACCAAAGTGAACAGGACAGGTTTTCGGGAATCCGCTAGCGTGGCGGCACGTCAGCCACCGTTCTTTGACATCATCGAGGCACAGTACCGGGCGCTGCATTCGTTCCGCCCAATTGTTCCAAGGCGGAGGTCAGATGCTCGCGGGCCTGTGTATAATCGGGTTCCAGACGGATGGCTTCGGTGAAATGAGGAACCGCGTTGGTGAGGTCGCCGCTTTGCATGAGGGCGAGGCCGAGGTTGTAATGCGCATGCGGGTTGGCGGAATCGTAACGCAGGGCTTCGCGGAACTCGGCGATGGCTTCCTCGTTGTGGTGCTGACTGGCGAGTGCGGCGCCGAGATTGTCATGGGCTGCCGAATAACCGGGCTTCAACCGCGTTGCCTCGCGCAGATGCGTCAACGCATCGTCCACGTCGCCTTGTTGAAAGAGGGCGACGCCGAGGCTCATCTGTGCCCGCGCATTGTTGGGACGCTGTTTCACGGTGTCGCTCCAGATCAGGATCTCGCTGGCGTAATCGTAATTGCGTCCCACGGTCATCACAAAGAATCCAGCACCCACGAGGACCACGATCAGCACTTGCCGCCGTGGTTTCTTGACGATGCAACGCACCGCGAGGACAACGCCGGTCACCAGTGCGGCCAATGGCAGATACATCCGCCGTTCCGCGGCCACTTCGGTCACCACCGGCACGAAACTCGATGTGGGCGCGAGGACCAGGAAGAAGAATGCGCCAAGAAATCCCCATTGCGGTTTGCGCCACAGCGCCCAGAGTGTCGCCGCCAGCAACGCGAGGATGAACAGCACCGCCGGCCAGACGTCGGTCACCGATTGCGCGATGGGCCAGTCATCGTAATCCAGAGCCAGTGGATACGGCAGGACGGCCAATCGCAGATAGCGCGCGATCACGCCGCATTCCGTCAGCGCGTAGTGGATTGGAGTCAGGCCATGCAAATGCAAACCGACGGATCCGCTGCGTGCCCCGCCGGTGATGGACGCCATCAGCACGAGCCACGTGGCGGCGAGCCCCGCGTACAATTGCCATCGTTGCCGCAGCGCTTCGCGAAACGAACCCGCCATGAACGTCCGGTCGTACAACAACACCACGACCGGGACCACGGCCATGACTTCCTTCGCACCCATGCCGAGCGCGCAGGCGACGATCGCGCCGAAGTATCTGCCGCGAATCACGCAGTACAACGTCAGCAGGAAGAACAACGCCATCAACAACTCCGTGCGTTGCACCACGTAGGTCACGCTCTCGGTCAACAACGGATGCACCAGCCAGATCAATGCGATGGCAAAGGCAGCGGCTTCGTTGCTGTTCGTTTCGCCGCTATCGGTTTTGCCATGATCCAACGTTCGACACACGATGCCAAACAACAACAGCGCATTCAGGATGTGGATGATGAGATTGAACGCGTGATAACTCCACGGATGCAGGCCGCTGATCGCGTAGTTGATCGCCAGCGAGAGATTGACGATGGGTCGTCCCGCCACGGGTGTTTGCGCCTGTGTGATCATCGCGTCCCAGGGAGGCCACAGGCTGCGGATGTGCAGGTTGCGGACGATCGCGTTTTGGTCGTCGAAGATGAACGGGACGCGGAACGTGTTGCTGTAGGCAAGCAGTCCCGCGCCGATCAGAATGAGTGGAGCGAGCTTACGCCGCATCGGTGTCGTCGCTCATGGCGCGGCAGTCTAGCCACCGCCTCCACGCCGCTCAAGGAAAAAGCCACGTCAGACTTTTCTGCCGTAGATCACGGTGCAGAGAACCCGTTGCGTGTCCGGCGAACGGAACCGGACTTCGCGTGCGAGCGGCGTGAATCCCGCCGCTTCAAAAAACCGGCAACCCGGTTGATTGTTGGCACTCACGCCGGCATGGATGCCGTGAAGACCGGCAGCCGTGACTTGTCCGACGAAGCTCTGGATCAACCGCGGGCCAACGCGCTGGCCGCGGGCGTCCTTCTGGAGATTGATATGAAGATGCGCGGGATATTCATGGAGCGATACACCTCTTCGAAAACCGCCGCGCAGCCAGCCGCCGAGATTGGCGCTGAGCAGCTTGACGACTTGTGGATGCCAGAGTGTGCCGCGGCCAATTGCCTTGAGAAAGATCAACGGACCGTACCACCACGCCATCAATCGCAGGAACCGGCGCGTGTCGAGGCAGCCTGTCAGGTATCCCACGACCTTGCCATCCTTCTCGGCGACCGAGGTGGATTGTGGTTCGTGGTCGGTGTAGTAGCGCGTAATCAGGTCGGCGAACACCTCGCGGTCGGGAAAGATTCGTTCGACTGGTTCGCCGCCGTCCGCCGTGTCGCAGCAAATCTGGCGCACCGCCGCGCGATCCCTGGATTCGTACGGACGAATAATGACCTCGTTGTTCATGACATGCGACGACGGCGCGTGGGCCCGTCAGCCCCGGTAGCTCGCGTACGAACTCGGCGTTTCCCAGAGACGCACTTCCACGACCGGCAGGCCCTTCGAGCGAGCGTGATCGTAAATCAGCCTGGCGATGTTCTCGGCGGTTGGATTCGTGTCCATCACAAAATACAACTCACCCCGTTGTTTCAGGGCGGGCAGAATCGGGTCGTCCTTGCACAGCAACATCCGATGATCGAGCGTCTCATCAATCCAATTCTTGATTGCTGTCTTGATGTCGGAAAAGTCGTAGACCATTCCGCGCGCATCGAGTTTGTCCGACTCAATGTCAATCTCCACGCGCCCGTTGTGCCCGTGCAGATGCCGGCACATCCCGTCATAGTTGAGCAATCGGTGGCCGTAACAAAAATCGATGTGCTTGGTGACCTTGAACATTCTCACGACCCCGCGATCAGGCGGCCGCCGTCGACGAGCAGCGTGTGGCCGGTGACGAAGTCAGTGCCTTCGACCAGGTACAGAATGGAGTTGACGATGTCCTTGGGCGAGCCGATGTGTTTGACAATCGTGGCGTCAACGACCTTGCGCCGTTCCGCCGGGGTGAAATCCGGCGGCAGAAGAATCGGGCCGGGCGCGATGGCATTGACTTGCACCTTGGGGCCAAGCGCTTTCGCCAATGATTTGGTCAAGCAGATGATGCCCGCCTTCGAGACGCAGTACGGCAGATAGTCGGCGTAGGGCCGGATCGCCGCCCAATCGGAAAAGGTGATGATCTTTCCGGCGATCTTGCGCTTCTTCATATGCCGACCAACCTCCAATGCGAACAGGAAGGGGCCTTTCAGGTTGGCATCGATATGAAAATCCCAGTCGGCTTCGGTCAGCGTATCGAACGGCGTCTTCTTGTACACGGCGGCGCTGGTCACCAGCACGTGGATGTCACGAAACCGCCGCAACGCCTTGGCCACTGCCGCGTGCACTTGCCTTGCATTCGTTTGGTCAGCACCGACGGCCAGCGCGTCGACCCCGAGGGCCTTGATTTCGGCGACGACAGCGAGGGCGTCGGCGGCTGACGTGTTGTAATGCACAACAACATTGGCCCCGCGTCTGGCCAGGCCAAGCGCAATCTCCCGGCCAACTCGTTTCCCAGCCCCCGTCACCAGCGCGGTTTTGCCTTTGAGTTCCATGCGACAAGATTACCGAAGTTGCGGAAACCCGCAAGGGAAACAAATTGAACAATTGCGCCGAAAGGCCTATACTCTCTTGCATGAAAGCCAAAATGCTGTTTTGTCTATTGGCCGCCCTTTTGGTCACGTCGCTCTCGGCCAGGGCCGACAACGACCAGCCCCCAACCAAGCACAATGCCCTGCGCAAATTGGGACGCGGTTGTTCCAACCTGCTCTTTGGCATTGTGGAGGTGCCGAATCAATTTACAAAGGTGAATTCCGAGCACGGTGGGGCAGGTGCGGTCACCTACGGCATCGGCAAAGGAATTTGTCGCTGGTTTGCGCGCGAAGGCGTCGGCGTGTATGAAATTGTCACGTTCCCCGTGCCCTATCCGCATGGATACAAGCCGGTGATGCAGCCTGAGTGGCCCAACGAAGATTATGAGCCGTAGCCTCTGGCTCGCGGTCTCTCTCCTGGCAGTCTCGTCGGCGGTTGCGGCAGAACCTGATGTCGCAGCCCAACTGACCGCCGGAGATACAGCCCTTTCAACGTTCGATCTCACCACTGCTGTTGCCGCGTATACCGGTGCGGTCAAAGTCGATTCCAACAGCTATGAAGCGAACTGGAAGCTGGCGCGCGCCTTGGTCGATCAAGGCACGCTGAGCAAGGACGCCAACGAGCAAAAGACACTCTTTCAAAAGGCAGTCGCGCTGGCGCAAACCGCCGTGCGAATTAATCCCAACGGTCCTGATGGCCATATCCAACTCGCCATTGCCGTTGGCAAACTTGCTCTGTTTCTCGGCGGCAAACAGAAGGTGGAGATGTCCAAGGAAGTGAAGACCGAAGCGGAGACCGCCATGAAACTCGATCCTAAAGCCGACCTGCCCTACCACGTACTGGGTGTATGGAATCGGGAAATGGCCGAGTTGAACTGGTTCTTGAGGAAAGTTGCCGAATTGCTTTACGGGAAGTTCCCCACCGCATCGCTGGAGACGGCCATCGGGGATTTACAGCATGCTTCTGAACTCGCGCCCGATGTCGTTCCCCATCACGTCGAATTGGGCATTACACTGGCCGCCGCGCGCCGCTGGGATGAGGCCGACAAGGAATTGGAACACGCGCTGGCAATGAAAAAGTCGTGGGTGACAGACGACTATTACAAGGACCTAGCCAGGCAGACGCTTGAGCATGTG
>CAZAQZ010000176.1:0-6371 GCA_964487175.1 uncultured Verrucomicrobiota bacterium
CGGAAAAGTTTCTATTCCAGCTCCATGACCATTCACTCATCGAAACCGTGTTGATTCCCGCCACACCGGGATTGACCAGCAGCAGCGACCGCCACACGGTCTGCGTTTCCACGCAGGTTGGCTGTGCCTTCGGCTGCACGTTCTGCGCCAGCGGGCTCGAAGGCGTGAAACGCAATCTCAACGCAGCCGAGATTGTCGATCAGGTGTTGCACGTCCAAAAACTCAGTGGCGAGAAGGTGAACAATATCGTGGTCATGGGCATGGGCGAGCCGCTGGCCAACTACGACAATCTCATGCGCGCCTTGAGAATCCTTAATGCACCGTGGGGACTCGGCATCGGCGCGCGCAAAATCACCGTCTCCACCGTGGGCTTGGTCCCGCGGATCAAACAACTGGCTGAAGAGCCGATGCAATTGCGCCTTGCCGTGTCACTGCACGGCGCGACCGACGATGTGCGCGAACGCATCATGCCGGTCAACAAGAAGTATCCGCTCAAGGAGTTGCTCGCCGCTTGTGATTATTACGTCAATACGAAGAAGCGGATGATGACGTTCGAGTACATCCTGATCGCGGGCATTAACGACTCGTTGGAGCAGGCGCAGAAGCTCGGGATGATCGCCAAGCGGCTGCGCGCGAAAGTCAACCTGATCCCTTACAATCCCGTGGAAGGGATGTTATGGAGACGGCCGGAACGCGACCGGTGCAAAATGTTCCAGCACATCCTCAAGCAGCACGGTATTGCGTCGACGTTGCGCATGGAGAAAGGCACCGACATCAACGCCGCGTGCGGGCAATTGCGCTTGCAGCATGAGAAGCCGGACTGAGAGGACTACAGCGGCTGGACGTGGCCGTCGGCGTAGAGCACATTCTTGGTGCCCTCGTTGGTGTTGGCGCCGAGGTGGACATTATCGAAGTCATTCATCAAAATGGTTTGCTCTGGCGGAAGAAACGTAAGGCGTTTGGACGGTTTATCGATCATGCCTCCCGTTACCCCATAAGTCCACTCGTAGCTGGTCCCGCCTCTGGCAAACCATACCCGGTCGTCGGGACACTTAAACACGACAGCGCTACCGCCTACGTAAGAGTTGAGCAGGTCCTGAATGCTGGGCAGCGGCGGCACGGCTGGAATCGCGGGATTGTCCTCAGCGAACGGCAAATACGAATTGTAGTCTTGCGCGTACGCGACGATGGCCAGACCAAGCTGTCGCAGACTGTTCATACAATACGTGTCGCGCGCTTTTTCCTTCGAGGCACCGAGCATTGGCAACATCAATGCCGCCAGGATGCCGATGATCGAAATCACCACCAGCAGTTCGATCAGCGTGAATCCGCGCGCTCCACACCTACGAAGGAAAGACTGTACTCTTATCATCAAGACCCACCCCGGCTTCCTCCACCTCGTGTGCTTCCACCGCCTGAACTTGCTGCCGCCATCTGTGCAGCCTTTCGCGCCCAGTTCTGGTTCGAACGGTCAGCGCGTTGATCGGCTGTCGAATCCTTGAGCCGCTGCGCCATCCGCTGGATCATCTGCTGTTGCGCCCCCGGGTCCGACATCAGTTGCGCTATCCGCTCACGGCGTTCTTCGGGCGTGAGGTTGCGCATCTCCTGCCACCGTTGCCTGCGGTCCTGGGCCCGCTTCTGTTCTTCCGGCGACATGGTTTCCAATTGGGCTTCGAATTGTTGCTCCATGCGCTGGGCAAATTCAGGTGGAGGACCGTCGCGCCCGGCAGACGTGTCATCATTTGTGGATCCTCCTGGCGGCCTGAATCCGGGTTCAAATGCATAAAACCTCGTCCAATGCCGGTCCACCTGGCTTGCCAGCTGCGAGACCGCCTTCGACATCGTTCCGTCGGTGATGCTCAGATACACAATGCCCTTCGTGCCGTCTTCGGGCACAACCTGCGCCTGGGCATATCGTTCCAATCCCAACGCGACCACGCTGACGTCTTTGTTGACCGCCTTCATGGAAACCAATTGGTTTTCCGCCCGCAGGTTCGCGCCGAACGCGCCGCCTCCCGGTCCGCCACCGCCGCCGAGCCTCATGCCGCGTGTTTGAAATGCCGACCAACCATTCGTATCAGCCGTCGCGATTCCCAAAGTCAGGTTATGCAACGCCGTCAGTGACTTGCGCGACGAATAGAGTGGATAAACAGCCGTCCAACGCGACGAGGTCTGCTCGCCGAGGATCTGCAGAACGCGTTCCAGCGGAGCGTCGTGGACGTTCAAGGTGACCTTGCCATTGACCTCGCGGTGGACAAGGATCTTCTCCCATGTCTGCCACATGATGCTGTGCACCACGGCGCGCAGGTCGGCCTCGTGCACGTCCAGAGTCACCAGGTTCAAATGGGCACGGTAAGCGGCGTAGGATCCCCACCCAACGCAGAACACGGCCATGATGACCCCCACTCGAAGAAACAACTTCTTCATCCAACCTGTAAGACGTACGACGGGCGGTCCCTGGTTACAAGTTTTTTAGGGATATCGTTGTAACTTGGCCCGATTTGCCTGCGTCTAAGGTTGGTGAAGGGAGTCATATATCAGAATGAAAACACACACCAAAGCGCTCATCGGGGCGGGCATCATCGCCGCCGCCACCGTGGGCAGTTTTTTTGCCTATCTCGCCCACGCTGAAACAAACGACGAAGCGACTGTCGATCGTCCACTCAAACATCGCTGGGCCGCCCTGGGTCTGAGCGACGACCAAAAGGCCCAGGTCAAATTGATCATGCAGAAATATAAACCGACCGTGCAGCCATTGGTCGAACAATTGGTCACTGCGCGGCGCTCGATGCGCGATGCCATCCACTCGCCGACTATCGACGAATCAGCGATCCGCGCACAAGCCGCGAAAGTCGCTTCGTTGCAGGCCGACCTCGCCGTCCAACGGGCACATGTATCACACGATATTCGGGCCGTGCTGACGGCCGACCAGATTCAAAAGCTGCAGGACATGCAGGCCAAGGCCGACGCGCGATTCGACGGCTTTCGACAACGTGTTGCCAAAAGCCTTGCGGACGATTAAAACAGCAGCGCGATGACCGCGCACACCGATGAGCCGGCCGACGAACGCCTTATTCAGTCCACCCTCGCGGGTGACGAGGAAGCGTTCGCCGAGTTGGTGCGGCGATACAAACGCAGGGTCTTCGGCATCGCCAGCCGGTTTGCGCGCAACGACCATGAGCTCGACGACGTTTGCCAGGAGATTTTTGTGAAGACGTATCAGAACCTTGCGAAATTCCGCGGCGATGCGCCATTCGAACATTGGGTATCGCGCATCGCTGTGCGATCTTGTTATGATTTTTTACGCAAGGCGCGGCGCGAACGCGCGAACGTCTCCATCGAAGACGTTGAAATCGGTGTGGAAGACAACGTCAGCGCCGCGCGCGCCAACGAGCTTCTGCAGTGGGCATTGAACAAACTTTCCGCCGATGAGCGTTTGGTGATTACGTTATTGGAACTGGAAGAAAAATCCGTGCGCGAGGCCGCGGAGTTGACAGGTTGGAGCGAGGCCAACGTCAAGGTGCGGGCGTTTCGGGCACGACATGCGCTCAAGAAAGTTTTGGAGGCAAGCCATGAACGATGAACGATTGGACAAGCTGTTTAAGACCGCGCGTGGAGTCACGCGCGACACCGCGCGTGTCGAATTCGGTTTCGAAACGCGGCTGATAGCGCGGCTGCGCGCCGAACGGGCGCAGAACGCCTCGTGGTTCGCCTTTGCGTGGAAGCTGATGCCTGTGTTTGGCGCGATCGTCGTGGCGCTCGGCGTCTGGAATGTCGCCAGCGTCAACACCGAGCCGTCCGATTTCGCATCCGCCCTTACCGCGGAGACGGACCAGTCTCCGGCTGCCAGCTACCTGACGGGAGAATAAAATGAAACCCTGGAAAGCGGTCGTCGGAATCATCGCGGTATTTGTGCTGGGTATGCTGGCGGGAGGTCTGCTTTGCCGCGGTATCATGCGCCACCGCATTCAACATCCCGGCGAGGTCATCGTTCGTCGCCTGAGCTGGCGGCTCCATCTGGATGCAACCCAGCGTGAGCAGTTGCGCGGCATCGTCGCTGACACGAGAAAACAAATCGACGACGTCCGCCGTCAGGTCCGGCCACAGATTGAGACAATCCTATCACAATCCGAAGACCAGATCCGGGCAATCCTGCGTCCCGATCAGGTCGAAACCTTCAACAAGTTCGTCGCTGAACGCAAGGCGCGTCGGGAAGCCTTGCTGCCACCGCCACCGCCGAAGAACTAGGGCGGGCAACCCACGGGCCAGACGCCGCCAAAATCCATTGACTGCGTCCAGCAGCGTGTGAATGATGGCGGCGTGGCAGTGCCCGTGCCTTATGAATTCTTCGAACACACCGCCGACATCGGCGTGACGGCGTACGGCACAACGCTCAGCGAATTATTTCACAATGCCGTGTCCGCCATGTACAATGCGCTCGGCAAATTCGAATTGTCCAGCCACGACGTACAACGGACCCTGAACGTGCAAGCCGATTCAGCGGAGGACTTGCTTCACGACTGGCTCGCCGAATTGCTCTACGAGCTCGAAACACATCACGTGTTGTATGAGCAAATTGATTTGACCAAAGTGGACCGCACTTCCCTTTCCGCAAGGTTGTGTGGCGGGACAATCGACTTCGCGCGGTCACAAACCAACGAAGAAATCAAAGCGGTCACCTACCATCAGTTGCGTGTCGAACAAACGCCGGATGGGACATGGCGAGCAACGATGATTTTCGACGTGTGACGGCCCGTCGCCGTTTTCTCTTGATCCACGGCTTTGCGTTGGCAGGATTCTTTGTTACTAGGCGGTGTTTCGCCCTAAATTATTGGATGTGCTGCGCGGTTACACCCGCGTGTCGTGATTTTCCGGATGCGCAGTGTGCCGACGATCGACGCAACCGGGTTGCACGCGCTGGAAGTGATGCTCGATAAATTCCACGGCAAACACACGCAACTCGTGCTCAGCCGCATCCGATGAAAGTGCTCTTCAACTCGGGATTCATGGACAAGATCGGGTTAGACAACATCTGCCTGAACATCGATGCGGGGCTGGTACGCGCCAGGGCTATCTGCGGAGTGCAGTCGTCCTAGCTCCCGGGTGACACCGGAGCCTCCAGGCGGATCAACCGATACGACAGGAGCGTCTCACGCCAGGCGAAGATCGTGCCGACCAAAACACTTGCCATTCCCAGACAGAACAACGCCAGTGGCAGGCCGGGCATTCCGAGCGGAATGGTAAACGAACAACCCACAAAGAACATGATCGCGGTGTAAAAAAACAAGACCGCGTTGCGCAGCAATCGTCCGCGGCTGAACACATGGGGAAATTGCGTTTCCAGGTCCCGCATCCGGGCGCTGTCGATGTTCGCAGCATCCGCACCAAGTTTTTTCAGCGCGCGGTATTCCGCCCCAAACGACCGGAGGCGGTCAACGACTCGCGCGTACTTGTTCCCCAGCGTCAGCAGCATCAGACCACACGCGGAAATCATCACGGCCGGGCTGACCATCTGTACGATGATTTGGGCAATCGAAGGCTGCATGTTGCAAAGCCTACCGAAATTGGCCGTCCGAGTACAATGCTATTGCAAGACGCGGACGTTTCAATTAACTCACGTGGTTTTCCGTGGTGGGCTCGAATATTTTCTCCAATGCGCCGTTTGTGTTGGTTGCTGTCAAATGGATCGGCAATTTCGCGCGGCCCGATCTGATGTGGAAAGTGCTCGCGCTGGCGACCACGTTTGCGGGCAACCTGACAATCCTCGGCTCCGTGGCCAACATCATCGTGGTGGAGTCGGCACGACGCGAAATCCAGATCGGATTTTGGGATTATGCCAGGTACGGCATCCCGATTACGATCCTGACGACGGTGGTGGGAACGGCCGCGTTGCTGCTGGTGAATTGAACCCGACGACTAGTACACGTCGTCGATCTCGTCCTTGCCGTCCTTTTGGGTGGGCACTTCGATGCCCTTGACGTCGCCGCCCTTGCCCGCTTCCTCTTCCTGGTGCGCGTAGTAGTACCCTCGCGAGTAGTAGCTGTAATAGTACGGGTAGTAGTGGTAATAACCGACGCGGCCCGGTTCAAGATTGTTCAGGACGAATCCAAAAATCTTCGCGCCGCGGCTTACGGCAGTCATTTTCGCCACGCGCACATACCGCCGGGAAGTGCGGCCCGCCCAAATGACGAACAGGACACCATCAACCGCCGCGCCCAGGATCGCGCTGTCGGCGATCCCCGAGCTTTCGCACCTGGCGCGTACCTGGGCGCACGCGCTCATGGCGATCACGCTCGTCCCGCTCGGCTGGACCGTGCTGTTCGCCACCGCCGGGGCGCTGTGCCTGGACGCAACGAGCTTCACCGGCGGCG
>CAZAQZ010000177.1:0-6367 GCA_964487175.1 uncultured Verrucomicrobiota bacterium
CCTGATTTTTTTGTAGGGGAACCCCTGATGAACTTGTAGGGAAACGCCTTACAAATCTGTAGCGGTAAAACATTACA
This sequence comes from uncultured Verrucomicrobiota bacterium, assembly GCA_964487175.1. GTDB lineage: Bacteria > Verrucomicrobiota > Verrucomicrobiia > Palsa-1439 > Palsa-1439 > CAWFPN01. Next base: position 78 of record CAZAQZ010000177.1, read on the forward strand.
GGTTTTGCAGTGAGGACTCCCGAGCCAACGACAATGGCTGAATGGCTCGACATTCGCTTCAGCTTGCTTTCAGATTCTCAGTTGCTAGGATAGAGAACGTCATGCCACAACAGCCGAAAACGAAACGCGACTTTGTCGCCGAGCACGTGCGCGGGATTCCGCGCTCGGGCATCCGCGATTTCTTCGACATCGTCCAATCGATGGACAACGTCGTCTCGCTCGGCATTGGCGAACCGGGCTTTGTGACCCCGTGGCATATTCGCGAGGCGGCAATTTTCGCGTTGGAACAGGGCAAGACCGGCTACACCTCCAACTTCGGCACGATCAAACTACGCCGCGCGATTGCGGACTACCTTCGTCCGAATTTTCATGTCGATTACGATCCGAAAACCGAAATCCTTGTGACCGTCGGCGTCAGCGAGGCGCTCGATATCGCGCTGCGCGCCATCATCAATCCAGGTGACGAAATCCTCTATCACGAGCCCTGCTACGTTTCCTATAACCCCAGCGTTCGTCTCGTGCACGGGATTGGAAAGGCGATCCAGACGCGCGCAGATGACGCTTTTACCCTGCGTGCGGAAGACATCAAGACAGCCATTACGCCGCGCAGCAAAGCGATCCTCCTGAATTTCCCGACAAATCCAACCGGCGCCACACTCGATCAGGAAGAGATTGAGAGAATAGCGGACGTCTGTATTGAGAATGACTTGCTCGTACTGACGGATGAGATTTACAGCGAGTTGACCTATTCAAGGAAACATTACTCGATCGCCGCGATCCCCGGCATGAAAGAGCGCACGATCTTTTTGCACGGATTCTCCAAGGCGTTTGCGATGACCGGATTCCGCATTGGGTATGCCTGCGCGCCCGCGGCCCTCACGGAGGCGATGCTGCGCGTTCACCAATACTCGATGCTGTGCGCGTCAATCATCAGCCAGGAAGCCGCCACTGAAGCCCTGCTTCATGGCATGGACGATATGCTGGCCATGCGCGAACAGTATCGGTTGCGACGCAATTTCATCGTAAAGTCGTTCAATGAAATCGGACTGCCGTGTCATTTGCCCGAAGGGTCGTTCTATTCTTTTCCGTCCATCCAGAAGACGGGGTTGACCTCGCGCGAGTTTGCGGTGCAATTACTCGAGCAACAGCGCGTGGCGCTCGTGCCTGGTGATGCGTTTGGCCCCTGCGGCGAAGGCCATGTCCGGGCAAGCTTCTGCACCTCGATGCCTGATATCGAAAAGGCCGTCGAACGCATCGGCAAATTCGTCGCCAGCCTCAAGTAAACTGGGCGGGCTGTTGCCTAATGTTTCCACACGTTCCGCTCGGTTGTTCCCCACTTCGTGATGCCAAGCTTCGACGGCCTGTAGAGTCTAGACAAAGCGCTAGCCTATCGCTACACTGCACGCTCTGGTTTTTGAGGAGTTTTGATGGGACAAGCGCAACAACTTAATATCGGTTTAATCGGCGTTGGTATCGTCGGCGGCGGCGTGGTGAAGAACCTCACCCACAATGCCGACCTCATTGCCGAAAGGTTGGGTGTGCGCCTGAACCTCAAATGGGTCTGCGACAAGGATGCATCGAAACTCAAGGGTCTTCCCGTTTCGGCGGAAGTTTTGACCGGGGACGCCAAGGCGGTACTGGCAGATCCGGATGTCCATGTCGTGATTGAGTTGGTCGGCGGCACAGGCTTCGCGAAGAGTGTCATCATGGATGCTCTCGACCGTGGCAAAGTCGTTGTCACCGCCAACAAGGCGCTCCTTGCCCATCACGGCGAAGAGATTTTTGACGCCGCGGCGAAAAACTCAACCAACGTTTTCTATGAAGCAAGCGTTTGCGGCGGCATCCCAATCATCAAAGCGCTGCGGGAAGGGTTCGTTGCCAACCGCTTTCCGCTGATCTATGGCATCGTCAACGGCACCTGCAATTACATCCTCTCCCGCATGACAGCGGAAGGACGCGATTTTGATGAAGTCCTCGTGGAGGCTCAACGACTGGGTTACGCCGAGGCCGATCCGACACTGGACGTGGACGGCGGCGATTCGGCCCACAAGGCAACAATCCTGGCGTCGCTCGCGCACGGGTTTTGGACTGGCTTTGAAAATACATATGCGGAGGGAATCCGCCACGTCACGCAGTACGATATTCAAATCGCCGGCGAACTTGGATACATCATCAAACTGCTCGCCGTCATTAAGTGCGCCGAAGACTCACCCTCCGCACCGGTGGAAGTACGAGTTCACCCGACCTTGATTCCGAAGAACCATGTGCTCGCCGGCGTCAATGGTGTCTTCAATGCCGTTGCCGTACGTGGCGACGTCGTTGGCGACACGATGTTTTACGGCCGCGGTGCGGGAGCCGATGCGACTTCAAGTGCCGTGATTGCAGACCTTGCGGATGCTGCATTGAACCTGAAGTTTGGCAGCAAGCAGCGCGTGCCCGCGTTCGTGTCCTACCGGCTCAACGCGCGCGTGCGTACGATCGACGACGTCGAATCGCGTTATTATCTGCGGCTTACCGTTGAAGACCGCTCAGGCGTGATCGCAAGAGTTTCCAAAGTCCTCGGGGATGCCGACATCAGCATCGCCTCCGTCCTTCAACGCGAGGCACCCGAAGTAAAACCCGGTCAACCTCCGAGCGATCACGTTCCCTTGATTATGATGCTTCATACAGCTCGCGACAGTGCCGTGCGAGCAGCTATTGCGGAAATCGACCGGCTCAGCGTTGTGAAAGCCAAAACCGTTGTCATCCGCGTGGAGAACTTCGATTAGCCATGAGCGCGTGGCGCGGAGTCATCGAACAATATCGGAAGTTTCTCCCCGTCTCGGAGAAGACGCCGGTGATTTCCCTGAGCGAGGGCAATACACCCCTCATTCGCGCGCACCATCTGGAGAAGATTGTCCGTGGCGACCTTCAGATTTGGCTGAAATATGAAGGGTTGAATCCGACTGCATCGTTCAAGGACCGAGGGATGACAGTCGCGGTTTCACTGGCCGTTGAGCGAGGTGCGAAAGCGGTGATTTGCGCCAGCACAGGAAACACATCCAGTTCCGCCGCTGCCTATTCTTCGCGGGCCGGCATTAAGTGCGTTGTTATTTTACCTGAGGGCGCGATCGCCAAAGGCAAGCTGGCCCAGGCGATGATGTATGGAGCGAACATTATTGCGATCCGTGGCAATTTCGATGACGCGTTGCGCATTGTTCTCGAGATCGGCAAAAAGACCGACATTCAAATTGTCAATTCCATCAATCCGGACCGCATCGAGGGTCAAAAAACAGCGTCGTTCGAGATCTGCGACGCCCTGGGCCGCGCGCCCGACTATCATGTGCTTCCCGTAGGCAATGCGGGCAACATCACGGCCTACTGGAAAGGCTACCGCGAATACCGCGACACGAAGATTACCCAAAGCGCGCCAAAGATGGTCGGGTTCCAAGCCGAAGGTGCTGCGCCCATTGTGCGAGGCCATCCCGTGGCCAAGCCTGAAACTGTCGCAACCGCCATCCGGATCGGCAATCCGGCTAGCTGGAAGGCAGCCGTCGCCGCTCGCGATGAATCGGGCGGATTGATCGATATGGTAAGTGACGCGGAGATTATCGAGGCCTACAAACTCCTCGCGTCACGAGAAGGCGTATTTGTCGAACCTGCCTCCGGTGCCGGAGTGGCTGGATTGATGAAGTACGGACGGAAGAATTATTTTGCGAAGGGCTCGATGATCGTGGTGACCCTCACGGGCCACGGTTTGAAAGACCCGGACAACGCGATCGCCAATGCACCCTCGCCCATTTCCTGCGAAGCAACGACCGACGCTGTCTTGAGAGCACTGGGAGCATAAATGGCGCTTATCGTCCAGAAATACGGTGGCACCTCGGTCGGCAATCCCGAGCGAATTAAGAATGTGGCGCGTCGGGTCCTGGAGACCCAGCAGGCGGGCAACAAAGTCGTGGCCGTCGTGTCCGCGATGAGCGGTGTGACCGATTCGCTGATCAAACTGGCGAAGGAAGTCCATCCCGAGCCGAACGAACGCGAGATGGATGTGCTCCTCGCCACGGGCGAACAAACCACCATCGCGCTCTTGGCGATGGCATTGCATAGCTTGGGAGCGAAGGCAGTTTCTCTGACGGGCGCGCAAGCCGGCATCGTGACGGACGGAGTTCACACCAAAGCCAAGATCGCCAACATCACTCCGAAACGCGCTCACGAATTGCTCGACGACGGCCACATTGTGACAATCGCAGGCTTCCAAGGCACAACCCCTGACGGCCAAATCACCACGCTCGGCCGAGGGGGAAGTGATCTGACGGCGATTGCCATTGCCGCCGCGCTGAAAGCCGATCTTTGCCAGATCTTCACCGACGTGGACGGTGTGTACACCGCCGATCCGCGGGTTATCCCGAATGCCCGCAAGCTGACTGAGATCAGCTACGAAGAAATGCTGGAGCTGGCCGCTCTGGGTTCGAAAGTCATGCAGGCGCGGTCAGTCGAGTTCGCAAAGAAATTCGGTGTTGTGTTTGAAGTCCGCAGCAGTTTCAACAATAATCCAGGAACGATTGTGAAAGAAGAAACAGCCAAAATGGAAGATGTTGTCATCCGGGGCGTCGCGGTTGACAAGAACCAGGCCAAAGTCACCATCGCCGGTGTTCCGGACAAACCGGGCATCGCCGCCCGCGTGTTCAAGACGGTCGCTGACGCGAACATCAATATTGACGTCATCGTTCAGAACGTCAGCGAGAAGGGCTTTACGGATATTTCGTTCACCGTCGCCGCGAACGAAGCGGCCAAAGCCGCTAAAGTGTTGCAGCCCGTCGTGAAGGAAATCGGCGCCCGCGAAGCCACCTCCAACGCGGAAATCGCCAAGCTCTCCGTCGTGGGAATCGGGATGCGCTCGCATCCTGGTGTGGCCGCGAAGATTTTTGAGACCCTTGCCACAACCGGCATCAACATCGACATGATCTCCACCAGCGAGATCAAGATTTCCGTCATCATCGCCGCCAGGGATGCCGACAAGGCGGCCCGTGCCGTGCACGACGCGTTCGGGCTGGGATCCTGAAGAAGACAATTCCTGGGTTAGAACTGCAAAAACAAATTACCCCGCTGTGTGAACCGCCTTCGATCCCACAACGGGGCGTAGATTCCCTACTTGGCCGCTGGTTTTGCCTTTGCCCCGGCCTTGGCCCTAGCTGCCGCTTTCGGGCCTCGCTTCTTGTTTCTTTGACGAGGATTGCCGTACGTTCCGCGATTTAACTTCCCGCGCCGAGTCCGCTGATCACCTTTGCCCATGCTGCCATCCTCCATTCGGAATATGAGTTCAGTTCTCTGGACAAAATTCTAACATGATAAAGCCGACCAAAGGAAGCCCTGATTCGATTAGGGAACGAGGCGGACGCGATAGTAACCGCCGGGACTGTTGGTTGCCGCGCCACCGTCCAAATAGTTGGTCACTGACCCGATTGTATTGGTGACGGTGAAGATGTCGGCGAAACTGTTGGTATAGCTGCCACCCAGTGCGCCCGAGGTCCGTTGCAAGGCATTGGTCTTGCCGTTGCCCATACTCCACGTGATCAGGACGTCGCTGCCCTGCAGCAAGATCGATGTGATGCGGAAGGAGGATGCGCTGTTCGTAGGGTCCGTGCCTGCCAAATACTCCTGCAGGTTGGACATCCCGTCCCCATCGGGGTCGGCTGCGGCAACGGTGGGGTCGAATGGATTGAATCCGTATTGCTGCTTCCAGCCGTTGGGGATGCCATCGCCGACCTGGCTCTTGTTGGGGTCAAGCAGTGGCTGCAGCGAAAGTTCGGCGGTGTTGGTGTCGGAATCCCCGCAGCCATCCACGGCGCGAACGACGAAAAAATAAGTAATCGGGCTGTTACTGCCTGGATACAGTGGCGCGATGAAGGCCGAGAGACTGTTGGTGCCGAGCACGGGCGTGGAATAATTCTCCGCCCCGCTTGCGGTCGTCTCGAAAACATTGTAGGTCACCGGCGGGTTTGCCGTTGCCGCCGACCAGGTTAACGTGGCTGCTTCGATGGCCGCGGTCACGCTGCCGAGTCCCGCGAAGGATGGCGGATTCACATAGGTGAAACCGCTGTTGATCGTGGCCGTCTGCGTATCCGGGTCGGTGACGACCACCGTCTGTGCGCCCGCCGATCCGGCCGGTGTCACGGAGGTCAATGTCGTGCTGCTTACAAAGACAACGCTGCTGGCGGCGACGCCACCGACAGTGACGGTCGCGCCGCTGACGAAATTGCTCCCGCTGATCGTAATGGGGGTGCCACCGGACACTTGGCCGCAATTGG
>CAZAQZ010000178.1:0-6362 GCA_964487175.1 uncultured Verrucomicrobiota bacterium
GTCTGCAGGTGAATGGGGGCGAACGAGGAACTTAGGCGAAGGAACGGACGGGCAGGCCCATCACGCGCTGGATCATCGCCAGCGCTTCGGGAATGCGGTTCGGTTTGTGGAGGTACCCGTCGATCTTGTACTGGGCCTGGAGCTGGCGGAGACGAAGCTCTTCAGCGCCCGAGCAGATGATGACCTTGACGTTTGGATTGAGCTTCTTCATCCACTCGAACGTCTTGGCGCCATCCAACTGCGGCATGTAATAGTCCAACAGGACCAGCTTGTACTTGTCCTTGTCGCGCGTGAATTGTTCCAGTGCTTTGACGGGATTGGAGGCGGTGTCGACTTGAAACCCGAGCGGGGCGAGCATGTCGATGAGGATCGTGCGGAAATCGTCGCTGTCGTCAACGGCCAAAACATGCACCTTCTGCGCAGCTGGCACAGAAGGAGCCGGCTGGATCTCGGTTTCGGTCGCTGTCGCGCTATTCACTGTCAGTTCCATGGTCCTCCGCTGGTTCCAATCCCCTTGAGATATTTGTACACCCCATTGAACGCCTTAATTCCACCCTAAAAATAGCAAGGCCAGTGCCAATCCTTGACCCTCCGCGAACTGACCGCTATCATCACAAAAAGTTTCCGAAAATGGCTCGCAAAGGCACATTTATCACATTTGAGGGCGGCGAAGGCTCCGGCAAGTCGACCCTCATTGAGCGGCTTGTCGCCCATCTGAGAAAAGAGGGCCATACGGTGGTCACTGCCCGCGAACCGGGCGGCACCGAGGTGGGAGAACAAATTCGCGATGTCCTGCAATACAGCAAACGATCCACCGCCATGAAGCCGGAGACGGAACTGCTGTTGTTCTGCGCCAGCCGCGCGCAACTCGTCCGCGAAATCATCGAACCTTCCCTCGACCAGGGCCATATCGTGATCTGCGACCGCTACTTCGATTCCACGACCGTTTACCAAGGCGTCGGACGAAAGATTGATTCGACCAAGGTCGCCCAGATCAATTCCTTCGCCATCGGCGCCTGTCTGCCGCACCTGACCCTCGTGATTGATCTCGACCCGCGCATCGGCATGGAGCGCGTCCGTGGTCGCGAACTGTTCGATCGCATGGAAAGCCAGTCGCACGAGTTTTATGAACGCGTACGGCAGGGCTACCTCGACCTTGCCAAACGCGAGCCCAAACGCGTCAAGGTGATCGACGGCAGCCAGAGCATCGAAACCGTGGAACAACAGATTTGGGAGGTGGTGGACCGTGTCCTTCAGCGACCTGCCTGACCAACGCGCGGCGGTGGACCTGTTGCGCCGCAGTTTGGAGCACGGCCGGCTCGCGCACGCGTATCTGTTTGCCGGTCCACGCGGCAGCGGCAAGGAAACGCTGGCGCGCACACTGGCCAAGGCACTGAACTGCCTGAAGAAGCAAAACGATTCCTGCGACCGTTGCGAATCCTGCCGCCGCATCGAGGAGAGCCTTCATCCCGATATCTACTGGGTGCGTCCCGAATCGAAGAGCCGCCGCATTGCCGTCGAGCAGATCCGGGATTTCGAGCGGTCGATTCATCTGCGCGCCGCCGAAGCGCGCGTGAAGGTCGGCATCATCGTGGACGCCGATTGCATGGGCGAGGAAGCCAGCAACGCCTTTCTTAAAACGCTGGAGGAACCCCCCGCGCAGACCATCATCATTCTGCTCAGCGCGGAACCGCAGCGGCTGCTGCCCACCATCCTTTCGCGGTGCCTGAGACTCTCGCTCGGTCCGACAAGTACGCGGGCGGGGTCGCCATTCCGGTCGAAAGTGTTGCCGCTGTTGGCCGGGTTCTCCACTTCGGATAAACGGGGCATCCCGCACGTGTACCGGTTTCTCAGCGATCTGACCGCCTTGCTCCAGGCGATTCGCTCGGAAACCCGTGACCGGGTCGAAGGCGAGGAAAACCTGGAGCGCTACGAGCAACTGGATCCGAAAGTCCGCGAGCGCCTGGAAAACCTGATGGAGGCGCGCATTGAGGGCGAATACCGCGCCGCGCGCGAGCAGGTGCTTGAAGAGATGTATGCCTGGTTTGGTGATTTACTGCTGTGCGTCGAGGGCGCCGGCGAGGATTTGCTCGAACACCCCGACAGCACGCCGGCGTTAAGGCGCGCCGCGACTGGTTTGACCTACGGCCAGGCTTCCGCTAATCTCGACGCCATTGAACAAATCCGTGAAGCGCTGACGCGCAATATCGCGGAGAGCCTGGCGTTGGAGGTGGGGTTGCTGAAGCTGGCAGGCGGCTGAACATTCTGACGGGGAACCAAACGCTGCCGGCCGGAGGATCAAGAACGATCGCATGAGAACGTATGGTCGGTGGATCATTGTCTGTCTGGCCGCGCTGGCCTTTATCGCGCCGCTAAAATTCGGCACGCCGGTGGTCACCCAGGCCATTATGTTCGTGCCGCAGAACCTGTTTGACTGGGTACTGGAGTCGTGGCCAAACCAGATCGCGGCCCTGTTCATTTTCGGTGCGCTGCTGTGGCTGGTGCTCGATCGAACGCGGCTGGAAGCGCGCACCGATCTCCTGTTTGTATTGCCGCTGATCTTTCTGGCAACCCAGGCGATCCCGACGCTGCACTCCATCAACAGCCAGGTGTCGCTGGACACCCTGCTTCATTTCGCCTGTTGCGTGCTGGTATTCTACACGGCGGCCTGGTACGTACGGGACGGCGCGTCTGCGGCGTGGATTTTTGGCGGGCTGGCGATGGCCACGATGCTGGTTTGCGTGGCCGCATTACGGCAGTACTTCGGCGGCCTGGAGGAGACCCGGCAGTTTGCCTCCGTGTATCTGGATCCGACCAAGGTACCGAAGGATTTTCTTCTGAGGATGACCAGCAACCGGCCGTTTGCCTGGTTCGGCGGTTATCCCAACGCGCTGGCAGGCTTTCTGGTGATCGCCATGGTCCCGACGCTGGTCTGGACCTGGGTGCGCGCCAGAGGGTGGAACCCGGTGGTGAAATGGGTGGCCCTCCTTCTGTTCGGGGGGCTCATGGTGTTTTGCCTGGTGCTGAGCGGTTCGCGAGGCGGTTTTCTCGCATTCGGCGTGATGATCGTGACCACACTGTTCTGTCTCATCCCGCAGGGCCGGCGGCGCGCATTCACCATCGCAACTGCGCTCGTCCTGCTGGCGTTGCTGCTGTTTATTGGGCTGCGGGCCGGCTTGATCACCAAAGGTCTCAGCAGCTTCGAATCCAGGCTCGACTACTGGCGGGGCGCGGTCGCCATTGCCCGCGACCATACCTGGCTCGGCACGGGCCCGGGCACGTTTGGATCCATCTATCCGAAATATAAAACGGCGCAATCGGAGGAAGCGCAGCTGGTCCACAACACCTACCTCCAAATGTGGTCGGACTCAGGTGCCCTCGGGTTCATAGTTTTTGCCGCTTTGTGGGCGGCGGCAATCAAGGACAGTTTCCGGCTCACGTCCCAGCGCCGGGGAGATGCGGCGGCCATTGCCGTCTGCGCTGCGCTGACCGGCGCGGCTGTGCACTCCCTGATCGATTTTGATCTCTATGTGCCGGGGATTGCCATTCCCACGTTTTTGCTGATGGGCACTCTTCAGGGATTGAAGGAACTGCCGGCGATCCGGCCGGTCGCGGTCCGGGAAAAGGGGCGATGGCTGGTCGGCAGCCTGTGCGCCGCGGTTGCCGGGCTTGTGATTTGGGTGGAAGGTACGTCCGTGGCGGCCGGGTTCTTTCACGACAGGGCGTACGAAGAGTTACGGGTCACCCCCTGGGCGGCACTTGAGGATGCTCGCGAGGCAGCGCATCTAATGCCTTTGAACGCGCCGTATCAGGCCACCGTTGGCGACATCGCCGTCGGGCTCCGGCTATTCGATGAAGCAATCGCTCGCTATCAGGCGGCAATCGCCGATGATCCCTGCCGGTCTTCGTATCATTGGCGGTTTGCGCGGGTTGAAATGAAGGCCCATGGGCTTAACGAGGCCGCGTTGGAGGAATTGCGGCAGGCAACCCTGCTCAACCCCACCAACGAGAAGTACCGCAAGGAGCTGGCCGACGCTGAGGAAAGCGTTAGACAATCCTCCGGGGGTTTGCTACATTCCACTCCCGCCAAGGACGAATGAGGATTCTTTGCATAAGCGGCCTGAACTTGGATTTACTCGGTACGCGGGGGACAAGTAGTTGTGGCCGCACCTCGCTTGCAGGGATTGAAAAGCTCGTTTCCGTGTGCGCTGAGGAAATCAAAACACCTTGCGCGCTAGCCTGTTAGAGAGCAATCTTTGGTGGTGGGTTGGCGACTTAAGGCAGAAAGCGTCCGCGGCTGATGTCCGGTGGGCTTGACAGACCGGCAATGAAATCGGTAGAACATCCCGCTTTTCAAAAGGAAGCTATCGTGGAACTGGATCAAATCAAAGCGATTATCGCAATGATGAAGGACAATGACCTGTCCGAGTTCTCCTTGGAGAAGGATGGGCTTAAAATCCGCATCAAGCGGGGCCCCGAGGGCTTCCAACAAGCCGTCACAGCCGCGCCTCCAGCACCGGCACCTGTGGCGGCGGCACCCGCACCTGCGGCCCTGCCAGCGGTCGCGGAGGTTACTCCTGTTCAGGCGACGGCAGCTGCAGCCGACATCAAATTCATCAGTTCCCCGATGGTAGGAACATTTTACCGGTCTCCCTCTCCCGACGCACCGGCTTATGTCGAGATCGGGCAGATTGTGGACGAGGAAACGGTGGTCTGCATCATTGAAGCAATGAAGGTGATGAACGAAATCAAGGCCGAGGTCAAGGGTGTCATCACTGACGATCTGGTGGAGAATGCCAAGCCTGTCGAGTTTGGCCAAAAGCTGTTCGCCGTCCGCACCAAGTAGCGCCGGGCGGGACAATTTCGTCGTTGTTGCGAGTATTCAGTCATGTTTGACAAAATCTTGATCGCCAATCGCGGTGAAATTGCTGTGCGCATCATCCGCGCTTGCAAGGAGCTCGGCATCCGCACGCTTGCGGTCTACTCGGAGGCCGATGCCGACTCGCTGCATGTCCAGCTTGCCGATGAGGCAATCTGCATCGGCAAAGCAGCCAGCTCGGAAAGCTACCTGAAGATTGACCGCATCATCAGTGCCGCGGAAGTCGGTGACGTTGAAGCAATTCATCCCGGCTACGGTTTTCTCGCCGAGAACGCGCATTTCGCCGAGGTCTGCGAGAACTGCAATATCAAGTTCATCGGCCCCCCCAGTTCAGCCATCCGCGCGATGGGCGACAAGGTCGCCGCCCTCGAATCCATGCGCAAGGCGGGCGTGCCCGTCGTGCCGGGAAGCGATGGCCCTGTCGATACAGAAGCGGATGCGCTGAAGACCGCGCGGCGCATTGGGTATCCCGTGATCGTCAAGGCGGCGGGCGGCGGGGGCGGCCGTGGCATGCGTGTCGCACACAACGATCCCAGCCTCGTCAAGGGTTTCCATACAGCCAAGGCTGAAGCGGAACGAGCCTTTGGCAACGGCGTCGTCTATATCGAAAAATACATCGAGAACCCGCATCACATCGAATTTCAAATCCTGGCCGACCGTAAAGGGCACACCATCCATTTGGGCGAGCGGGACTGCAGTCTGCAGCGCCGTCACCAGAAACTTCTCGAAGAATCCCCCTCACCCATCCTGACCAGCGACTTGCGCAAGAAGATGGGCAAGGCGGCGATCAAGGCCGCCGAATCCGTCGGCTATGTCAATGCCGGCACGATCGAAATGCTGCTCGATGCGACAGGCAATTTCTATTTCATCGAGATGAACACCCGGATCCAGGTCGAGCATCCTGTCACGGAAGAGGTCACTGGCATCGACATCGTCAAGGAACAGATCCGCATCGCCGCGGGCGAGGAACTGGGCTACGACCAGAAGGATGTTCAATTTCAGAAGGCGGCCATCGAATGCCGCATCAATGCCGAAGACCCGTTCAACAATTTCCAGCCGTGCCCCGGCCGGATCGAGTTTCTCTGTTTGCCGGGCGGCCATGGTGTGCGCGTGGACACGCATGTCTATGCGGGCTACACGATCCCGCCGAACTACGACTCCATGATTGCCAAACTGATCTGCTTCGGGACCGATCGGCGGGCTGCCATGGATCGCATGGCACGCGCGCTGGATGAGTTCATCATTCGCGGCATCAAAACGACCGTTCCGCTGCACAAACTCATTTTGAAAGATCCCAATTTCCGACGAGGCCGTTATTCGACAGCGTTTATCGAACGGCTGCTGGCAGCCACGCAGCCTCTGGTACCAACCAAACAGAACGAGCAAACGCAATCACTGAAGACCCAGGCCGCCTGATGAAGCAGCGGGTCGTGCCGCAAACGTCCCATTTGTGGCTGTCTTCGTTGTAGCCGCGAAGCTTCTT
>CAZAQZ010000179.1:0-6357 GCA_964487175.1 uncultured Verrucomicrobiota bacterium
CGCCGGGGGCGTTTTAGCAGGGATTGAATCGCCGCCGCCATGAGCGGAAACAGCGGAATCAACCATTGCTGACTAACCAGTTGTTGCAGATGCTCCATCCTTAACCCTTCAAACTCGTGATCTCGTCCATGTCGACGGACTTGTACTGCCGGTAAATCGCAATGACCAACGCCAGACCAATGGCCGATTCGGCGGCGGCGATTGAAATAGCAAAAATGGCAAACATCTGCGCCGTCAGCGAGGCGAACTGCTTGTAGTGCCAGAAGGCGATCAGGTTCAAAATGCCGGCGTTAAACATGATTTCGATGCCCATCAGGATGATGATGGCGTTCTTGCGCGTGAGAGCACCACATAATCCGATGGCAAAGAGGATGGCCGACAACACCAAGTAATGGCCCAGTGGAATGCTCATCGCCGGCGCCGGACCTCCTCAATGGCAATGACCACCGCACCGATCAAAGCCGCCGTCAATAGGACTGCCATCAATTCAAATGGTACGACCCAATCCGCGACCAGCGCCCTGCCAATCGCCGCGATCGAGGCGTGCGCCTGGTTATTCGGAGGCAATGCCGTGGCGATTGCGTCTTTGCGGATCGTCCACCAAATCAGCAGGCCCAACACCGCAGCCGTCGATGAGCCAACCCACCATTTCCCGCCAAGTTCGCGCGGTCCGTCGGAACCGGTCACGTGTCGTGTCAGCATAATGGCGAACAGGATCAGCACGGCCACGGCACCGATATAGAGGAGGATTTGCACGGCCGCGATGAAATCGGCCCGCAGTAAAAAATAATGCCCGGCGATCCCGAGAAAAAACAGGATCAATGACAACACGCAATGCACCAGATTGCGCATCGTCACAGCCATGAGCGCGCCGATCACGGTGATTGCTGAAATGATCCAAAAGGCGATATCCATGGTCAGCTTGCGTACCGATAGACGCGTTTTTCGATGTTGGTCGAAGCATTCAATTTGGACAAAATGACGTACGACACGCCAAGCAACACGGCAGTCACCACCCACGCCAAAAGTTTGGACTCCATGAAATGGTAGATGCCTACAGCAACAATGTTGATCAGGGCCATCGGCAGTAGAACCTTCCACGCAAACGCCATTAATTGATCGACACGCACCCGCGGCCATGTTCCGCGAATCCAAATGATGCCGATTATGATCGCCCCCAGCTTCAGGAAAAACCAGAAGATGGATATGAGCGGGCCGACATACTTCAATTCACAACCCGGCCCGAGATAACCACCCAAAAACATCGTCACGGTGACGCCCGCCAACGCAATAACAGCCAGATACTCGCCGAGCTGGAACAGGGCGAACTTGAATCCGCTGTACTCCGTATGATAGCCCGCAATGATCTCCGATTCCGCTTCAGGAATATCAAACGGCGTGCGCGCCGATTCAGCCATCGCGCCGATCAGAAACAGGATGAAGCCAACAAATCCCCATGGCCGGAATATAAACCAACCGGTCACATCGGCAAACCCGTGCCGTTGCGCTTCCACGATCGACGTTGTTGAAAGCGAGCGGGAAGCCATGATCACGGCAACGGCGGACAGGACCATCGGCACTTCGTAGGAGATCACTTGTGCCACCGCGCGCATCGCTCCGAGCAGAGAAAACTTGTTGCGGGATGCCCAACCGCCCATGAACAGCGCCAGTACGCTCGCTGTGCTGATGGCGAAGACGAACAAGATGCCGATGTTCAGATTGACTGGGACAAAACCCGGTGCGATCGGAACCACTGAGAAAAGGAGCAGCGACGGGATAACGGCAATCACGGGTGCAAGAAAATGCACATATTTGTCAGCATCGCGCGGGACGATGTCCTCCTTGATTAACAATTTCACGCCATCCGCCAGGGGTTGCAGAATTCCCCAGATGCCAACACGGTTCGGGCCATACCGATTCTGCACGCGACCGAGCGCTTTGCGCTCGACCAGGGTCGTGTAAGCAAAAATCCCCGGATAGACTGCAAGGATCAACAAAATGGGGACAGCGATTGCCACCGCCAACGGCATCCAAGCCGGCTTGCCAGCAAAGTATCCTGCAATCAGTTGGTAAATCGTCTCCATCTTTCGTGAAAATCCATCAGGGAAAGCGGGCCATTCTATAGGAGAAGGTCACCCAGAAGTCAACGCAAGCCCTACCGCCTCCCCCAGTCTCCCGCTCCCCGATCTACTCTACAGTTTGCCTGCCTCCTTCATCAACGCTTCGAGTTTTGCTGCCGTTTCCGCTTCTCCTGGCAGGCAAAGTGATAAATCCGATTCCGACCCCGCCGCAATCGCATCCGCATAACCGCGACAATCATAGCCACACGCATGACAATCGGTCTGCGCCATCGCAGCCATGAGTTTGTCGGCCAGCGGTTTGTCTTTAACGAGATCCATTCGCTGGGCCATGACCAATCCGGGATCATGCCATGGCCAGCCGCCTGTGGGCGCTTCCGTCGCTGGTACAGCTTCTGCTGGAGCAGCCGGTGCTCCTTCCTCTGCCGGCACTGCAGCAGACACGGGTGCCGACGGAGCTGCCGCAGCTCCTGCCACTCCAACGGAGATGGAACTCAAGAATCCACTCAACCACGCGCGCTGCTCGGGATTGAACGGCGCGTCTTCTGGAATCACAATTCTCGCCGCCGGCATGGCAGCTGGTTTCGGTGCAGCCTGAGCTGCCGGTTTCGGAACAGGTTTGGCCGCCGGAGGAGCGCCAGCCGTCTTCTTGGCCTTCTTCTCAGCATCCGCCTTGAGCTTGGCGTCAACGGCTGCAGCCTCCGTTGGTTTGATCTTCTGGTAATACTCGTTCGGCTTGAGCAATTCCGATAAATGCTCGATAAGAGGCTCAAAGCGGCCGTACTGAGATTTTTCGTAGTTGTTGTCCATCTTGATCGCTTCAAACGGACAGACCTCGACGCAAATCTGACACTGCATGCAGACGCTGATGTCGATATCGAATACTTTCGGGCGTTGCTTCGGTTTGCCCTTCTCATCGCGATCCATGACGATGTAAATGCACTGGGGCGGGCATTCGGTTTCGCAAATCTTGCAGGCGGTGCAACGCAGGTTCTCCTCCGTGTTGTCAAACACGAGAAACGGGAACGTACGCGAGTTCTCCGGCACCTGGACGCGTTCCTCGGGATACTGCACCGTCACGAGCCGTTCCTTATCGAAATAGCTCCCGATGAAATTTCGGGCCGTGACGGCCATCCCGTCCAACAATCCTTTGCCGAAGAGCGCCATTTAGCGGTCAACCTCCCCGAGCACAATATCGATACTGCCCAGATTGATGACCACGTCCGCGACCTTGTGACCAACGCACATGTCTTCCAACGTGGTCAGGTTAATGAAGCTTGGCGGGCGCACATGGTAGCGGTACGGTTGTTTGCCGTCGCCTTCGGAAACCAGATAAAAACCAAGCTCACCCTTCGGCGCTTCAACGCGTCCGTATCCATCACCGTTCGGCACCTTGAAATTGCGCAGCTTCACTTCCGGCGCGATGTGCGGCCCTTGCGGAATATCCCGCAGGGCCTGCTGCAAAATCTTCACGCTCTCGCGCATCTCGAGCACGCGCACGTAGTAGCGGTCATACACATCGCCCACGTCGCCCAGTGGCACGCGAAAATCGAACCGGCTATACACACCGTACTTGTCCACCTTGCGAATATCATAATCAACACCACTCGCCCGCGCCATCGGCCCCGAGAGACTCGCGTTGATCGCCAGTTCCTTCGGAATGATGCCAACCCGTTGCGTACGCGCCAGCAACACTTCGTTTTCCGTGAGCAGCTTCTCAAATTCGTCAAGGAACGTCGGAAACTTCGCCGTGATCTCTTTTGCAGTCGCCAGCATCTTGTCATTGAGGTTCACGCGCACGCCACCGAACCGCATATAATTGCACATCATCCGCGAGCCGCTGAGGGCTTCGAACAAATCGAGGATTTTCTCACGTTCGCGAAACGCATACAACAGCGGTGTCCCCCACGCGCCGAGATCCTGCAAAAGGAAACCCGCGAGGCACACGTGATTGAGCAGGCGCGTCAACTCGGAGACAATCACGCGGATGTATTCGGCGCGCTCGGGCACCTTGATGCCGGCAAGCTTTTCAACACTGATCGCATAGGCCCAGTTGTTGGTCATTGAATTGAAGTAATCCAGGCGATCCGTAAACGGCATTGAACCAAGCCACGCCATCTTCTCGGCAAGTTGCTCGTGATTACGATGCAGGTAGCCCATGACGGGCTTGAGTTGCACCACCGTTTCACCGTCCAGCACGACATCCATGCGGAATACACCATGCGTGCTCGGATGCTGCGGGCCGATCGAAACCTCCAGAGTCTGGGTGTCGATCAGTCCGTCAGGACCCGACGTCAGGGTGTACCGTTTCTCGTCTGTGAGCGGCTGAATCATTTCTTCGCCTTATGCGCCTCTTCGATTGCACTCGGAGGCACGACCCCGCCACCCTGCTCTGCACGAACCAGCGTGTCGTCATGCGGTGTCGGTTCCCATTCGTAATCCATCGGGGGCACATAATCCTTGCGCATCGGGTGATCCTTGAATTCGTCCCACATCAGGATGCGGCGCAGATCGGGATGACCATCGAATTTCACGCCGTACAAATCGAACGCTTCCCGCTCCTGAAATTCGCAGCCGCGCCACAGTGGCGTTAGCGATGGCACGTGGCATTGATCGAGTTCACGTGGCGCGCGAACCTTCAAAATGATTGGCCCCTGTTTCTGTGCCACAGAATATAAATGGTAAACGACCTCCACATGTCCCGGCTTCCCGTCCTTCGGAAGATAATCAACCGCCGTCACGCACGAGCAGTAGTCTATTTGGAATCGTGAGTCTTCCTTGAAAAACTTGCCAACCCCATAGAAATGCTCGCGATCGACGACCAATGATGGCTGTGCCGCCGCCGGAGTCGAATTGACGATGTCGATTGTTGCTCCGTGGACGGCCTGTATTGCTGCTTCCTTTAATTTCTCAATCGTTTCCATCAGGGTTTTTTAAGGACCTCCTGGATGGTTTCGTCGCGATAGTTGCGTGGCGGCTGCCAAATCGACTTGTTCACAGGCGGCTCCAGATCGTGTGCGCCGTAGCCCGGGATTGGATATTCCGCCGTCTCCGTCTTATCGTACCAACGCGGACGATGGTCCTTCTCCAGATGTTGGCCCGCAATCTTCTGCTGCAGGGTCATGATCGCATGGATCAGCGCCTCGGGCCGCGGCGGACAACCTGGAATATGCACGTCCACGGGGATGTAACGGTCGATCCCCTTGAGCACGTTGTAGCCGTCCTTGAAGGGGCCCCCGGAAATCGCGCACGCGCCCATGGCGATGACGTATTTCGGCTCGGGCATCTGATTAAAAAGCCGCACCACCTGCGGGGCCATTTTCTTGGTGACGGTTCCCGCAACAATCATCAGGTCGGCCTGCCGCGGCGTCGCGCGGAATACTTCAGCGCCGAACCTAGCCAGGTCGTACCGTGACGCCGCGCTGGCGATCATCTCAATCGCGCAGCAGGCCAAACCGAATTGCAGCGGCCAGATGGAGGATTTGCGTCCCCAATTGTAGAGCTGCTCGAACGGGATGACGAACACCCCGTGTTTCTGCATTTCGCTTTTCAGCCCTTCGTCAACCGCCATGGCTTATTTCCAATCCAGCGCGCCCTTCGCCCACGCGTATACCAAACCTTCGACCAGCAACAGCACGAACACCATCATCGCGATGAATGCGCCGAAACTCATTCCCGCAAACGCCACTGCCCAAGGGTACAAAAACACCGTCTCGACAGCAAAGATCACGTACATCAGGGCGTAAATATAGTAGCCAACGCGGAACTGCACCCAGGCATCGCCTTTGGACTGTAACCCGCATTCGTAGATGTCATTCTTTGTCTCCGAGGGCTTGCGGGGTGCCAAAAGACGGGCAATGGCCAGCGGCAGGAGCGGAAATACCACTGCCACCGCCAGAAACACCGCAACGAACAAATATTGAGCTGCGTACGTGTCTTTCATCGGGCAAACAGCATTTCGACCAGCGACCCTTGTTAAAACTTTCACAATCTACCTAACAAGATTCACCCCCCTTGTCAAGGAGGCGCGGGACACGGTAGTGCCTTAATTTGAATTGTGTTGTCGCTTTATCTCATCTGCGAGGGTTTCGGTGAGGGAGAAATATACTTCAGATAGCATTCCGTTCGTTGGGTCGTCGTATAGATGGCCGTATGATGTGATTGAAAAGAATCGTGTTGAGTCTGGTTCTTTAGACAATCTTTGCAAATCGCTGATGTCTGACTGTTTCAAGGTCATGTGGAATCTTCTGTATCCCGAAATGACGGCATTAGGAATGTT
>CAZAQZ010000180.1:0-6328 GCA_964487175.1 uncultured Verrucomicrobiota bacterium
TCGAACCGACGATAGGAGTTTTGCAGTTTTCCACCTGCGTTTCGGGCTGTATAACGGTGTTCACTGGTGTTCCACCGGTGGGTAGTCAGACCTCGAAACGCCTGAAAAGTGGAACACGATGAAACACAGTGAAACACGGAGGAACAGGTGTATCCACGCGGTGTATCCGGGGGATTACGGGCCCAAGCGTATGCGGTAATAACGCGATGGCGCGTTGGTCGCCCCACCGAGGTCGGTGTAATTGGTGGTAACGTCGGCGGTGCCCGCCAGTATCGTCGAAGCCATGTCCTGGAAGTTACTGCTGTAACTGCCGTCAGCTTGCCCACCTGCCACCTGTACGACATTGGTCCTGCCGCCTCCCGCTTGCCAAGTGATTACCATGTTGCCTCCGAAAGGCGCGACCGAGATGATCCGAAAGATCGACGCAGGATTGGTTGGGTTCAACCCCAGGAGGAACTGGTTGGCGTTGCTGATGCCCTTGCCCAACGGGTCGGCATCCGATGCTGCCCGCGGGCAGTTGGTGCAACCGAAATACTGGAGCTGCCATGTTTGGAACGGAGTCCCTAGCGGCGGAGGTGGAGTTAACGCGCTGGTGTAAAGTTGCTGAATTTGTGTTGGTGTCAGGCTGTGATTGTAAATGGCGACCTCGTCAATGACTCCCTTGAACAAGCGCGAACCATCGGACGGGTCATAGCCTATGAGCAGAGGCGCGTTGAAGCCCTGGTTCGGCTGGCTGACGTTGTCCGTAAAGGAGTTCAAAAGGCCATTGGTTCCCAGGTAAACGGTCGCGTTTGTCGGCGTTACTACCAAGGCTACGAACGACCATAGACCTGTCGACACAGCCAAACTGGTACTCTGGTCCCAGCGCGAATTGTTCCATGAATAACGCAGTTCGTTGGGAATCGTTCCGGGACCGAACTGTAACCCGGCACAGGTATTCCCACCGCGGCAAAACGCAATTCCAGACCAGGCAGCTTGAATGCCCGTCGGATTGATCCAAGTGGTGATCGTGACCGTATTCGTGTTCAAATTCAGAGAGGGCATGGTCAGGTAGGAGCCGCTGGTGTAGTTAAAGAGGATTGCTGTATTGTTGGTTTCAAAACCCGGGAACGCCGGGCTTCGTGGGCCGTTCACTCCCGGCGTCACGCTGGTGCTAATGGTTCCGTTGTTGAAGCCGAGGGAATCGATCGCGACCGTGGCGCCATTGGTTTCATTCAACCGCCAATAGGCAGTGGGGCTGTTGCTCAGAACCGTTGGCCAATAACCATGAGGCTGCAAGACCGTGATCAGGTTCGAGGCGACCAGCGTCGCCGTGCCATAAAGATTGAGGATCGTCAATCGGACCGAGAACGTGCCCCCGTTCGTGTATGTGTGGCTGGGATTTGTCCCGCTGCCAGTGTTGCCGTCGCCGAAATCCCACAGCCGATTGGTAATCGTCGATGCCGTCGAGTTCTCGGTGAAACTCACCGTCAGCGGCAACTGACCGTTCGTCGGGATGCCTTGGATGAGCCAGTGGGAACTGCTATTGGTTGGATCAAAGCCGGCCAGAAACTCCACCAGGTTGTCCTGGCCATCGCCGTCCGGGTCGCACGTCGCGCAGGAACTGCTGTTGGTCGTCAGCCCGTTGCCGAAATACTTCAGCCGCCACCAGCCGGGAATCCCATCGCCGACTCCGGCCGGCGTGGTCACGCTGGCAGTGGCGTATCCCGATGCGCCGACCTGGTTCGTGCAGTTGACCCGGTAATAATACAGCGTCGAGGCGCTGCACGTGGCGTCAGTGTAGCTGGTGGAGTTGGCCGGCAGGCTGCCGGTCAACACCGACCAGGAGTTGCTGTCCGGCGAGCGGGCGACGATGTAGCCAGTCTCGTTGATGGCGTTGTCGGTCCAGGTCAACTGGACTTGCGTCTCAGACAACACCGTGGCCGCCAGTCCGCCCGGCGTGGCCGGCAAGGTGAGAGGCACGGCGCTGACTTCCGCTGAATTCAGGCTGGTGCCATTTCCATTGGCGGTAACCACGTAATAATAAGTGATCGGGTTGGCGACGGTGTTGTCGGAGTAACCCAGGTTCACGGCCCCGATGTTTCCGGCGACGAGCGTGTAGGGGCCGCCGTGCGTAGTGGCCCGCCAGAGATTGTAAGTAGTCGCCCCCGGAACGATGTCCCAACTGACCGTCACCTGCCCGCTGCCTGCAACGGCGCATACGCCCGTCGGCGCGGCAGGCGGCGGCAAACTGGACGCGGCAGTGAGAACCAACCCCGTCGAAGTCAGGCCCGGCGAGGTCGCGGTCAAAGTAATTGAACCCGGTTGAACCGTTGACTGGACGATGACTTGCGCCAATCCATTGAAGGTCGCCCGCTGGCTGGCCTTGTCCGCTTCGTGCGAACTTGGATTGCCATTGCCCACGCCCAGGATCGTGCCGCCGTTGATGGAAAAATAAATCTCATTGGCCGCCGTCGGCACCACGTTTCCCTGCGTGTCCAGCACGGCCACCGTCACCACCGAGACATCGCCGCCATCGGCCAGGATGGTGGCGCGGTCGGGCGTCAACGCGATGGACGCCGGCGCGCCGGTGGTGGTCACCATGTTCGTCAGAACCGGCACGCCGAAGTTGTAGCCCACGGCTTGGAGCGTTCCGGCTGCGAAGGGCACATTGTCCCATTCGACGTGGCTCTGAACATTCAGCGCCTGCTGTCCCAGGCTGACGCCGTTGGTGAATAATTCCACCTCCTGGCAATTGCCAAAGACCCAGATGTTGATTGGCTGTCCTGGCGTCGACCAGTTCCAGTGCGGGTACAGATGCAGCACGGGTTTGTAGGTCCAGTTGGCCTGGTAATAATAAAAGTTGTCCTTCGGAAAACCGCAGGTGTCCAGCGTGCCAAAATGCGAGTTGATGCACGGCCAGCCGTAGGGGTTCGGCTCGCCGCGATAATCAAAACCCGTCCAGGAGAATCCGCCGGAAGCCCACGGACGCGCATCATAATAAGACCACCAGACTTCAGCCGGCGTCCCCCCTCCACCGATCCCGCTGTTCTCGATGTCGTAACCCCAGACGTAGCCGTTCACCGCGTCATTCGAGTAAACCCCGCGATCGCTGACTAGGGCGGACGTTTCCGTCCCGAGGAGGGGATCGGTCGGGTAACTCGAATGAAACGTATCCTGCTGGCCCAGGTTATAATTGAAACCGTTGACATCCAGAACCAGACTGAACCCGCTGCCCCACGACCCATTCTGCGCGGCGGTGCAGAGGCGCGTGGAATCCAATGAGTGAACGAGGTTCTGCATGGTCTGCACGATCGGAACGCCGGTGCTCGTGCCTTGCAGGTAGTATTCTTCATTCAACAGCGACCACAGGAACACCGACGGATGGTTCCGATCGCGGCGGATGAGACGGCTCAGCTCGCTCAACGGCTCCGTATCCGTTCCCATGCGGCGATTCTCGTCCAGCACCAGCATTCCCAACTGGTCGCAGGCGTCGAGCAATTCGGGCGCCGGCGGGTTATGCGCGGTCCGATAAGCGTTCACACCCATCTCCTTGAGCCGTTCGATGCGATAATACTTTAACCGGTCCGGCAACGCCGACCCGACGCCGGCCATATCTTGATGGTTGCACATGCCTTGAATTTCCACGTGCTGGCCGTTGATGAGAACGCCGTTCGTCGAATCGATTGAAACCGTCCGCACACCGAACGGCGTATCGTAAATGTCAGCGACCGCGTTCTGGTTGCTGATGGTGGTGGCCAGATTGTAAAGATAGGGCGTTTGCAACGACCACAAGTTCGCCGTGAACGACACTGCCTGCGTTAGGACCAGATTCTGGCCTGCGGCAATGTTCAGCGCAGACGAAGTGCTCGCCACCACGTTGCTGTCGGCGTCATAAATGGTCGAGGTCAAACTGCCATTGACCGTCGCTGTATCGCTTTGATTGGTCACCTCGGTTTGGATGGTGACGGTGGCGTTTGAACCCGACAGCGCCGTGGTGGCCGCGAACGTCCCCCATTCCGCGACGTGAACGGGATTTTCCGTCGTCAGCCACACATGCCGGTAAATGCCGGCGCCCTCGTAAAACCAGCCTTCAAACCGGCTGGCGTCCACGCGCACCACGAGCACGTTGGTTCCGCCCGGATTGGCGTAGGGCGTCGCGTCAAAATAGAAACTGGAATAGCCGCTGACGTTCCGGCCGAGGATGTGCCCGTTCAACCACACCAGGCAATTGCGGTAAACGCCGTCAAACTCCAGCCACAGCGATTGGGCGGCCTCACTCGCCGGCAGGGTGAATGTGTGACGATACCAGCCGATGTTGTTGGTCCCGAAACCGGAGTAGCCGACCGGCTTGAAGCCATGGTTCTGGTCGGCGCCTGAATTGAAGGGCAATTCCACCGCCCAATCGTGCGGCAGATCCAGCAAGCGCCACGCGCTGTCGTCAAAATTCGTCTGGACAAACGAAACATTTTCGCCCGCATGAGTGGCGAAAATATCTATGCGGTTGGTTTCATAGTAGGCCTCCGAACCGGGCCCGCTGAGTTCTGTCGTCGTCAGTTTGGCGAGGTCGGCGATTTCAGGATAGTCAGTGACGTTAGTGGTGACGTCCGGCGGATCGCCGAGTTGAAACCGCCAGCCTGCGTCCAGCAGAATCCGCTGCCGCGGCGGAGTGATGAAGCTGACCGTGGTGTTGGCTGCAATCGTGTTCGGTGGAATTGCCTGGTCGCGAACGCCGTTCACCACGAGCGTATAATCGCTGGCGCAAGCCAGCGGCGCGGTGGTGAGCAGGACTGACTTGCCGTCCGCTGTCAGCGATGCGCCAGTGATGGCGAGGCCGTTGGAGAGAACGTAGTTGGCCAAGTTAGTTGCGCTGGCCGCTTCAAGGGGCTTGGAAAAATCCACCTCCACGGTCGTCGCGTCGACGTCGAACGCCCTAAATACCACTGGCGGATTGGTGTCAACATTCACCGTTAGCGTCGTGGGCAAGCCGTAGCGGATTTTGTAAACCCCGCCGCCGCTGGTGAGGAAGTACAAGCTGCCGTCGGGCGCGATGCGCAAATCGCTGGGATTGACCGCACCGAAAAGAAAGTTGCTGGCGATTTTACTGACCGGGTCGAGTGTGCGGATCCAGCCGCTGCAATAATCCTGGAAAAAATATTGTCCGACATAGTTGCTCGGGAATTGTAGAATCGCGGGATTGTAAAACGCGCCGCCGGCAATCGCGCACCCATCGGTGTGCGGATAGGTGTACACGCTGGCCGTGCCTACGCTTGCCGGCCAGCCAAAATTCGCGCCCGCAGCGCCCAGATTGATTTCTTCCCCCACCGTTTGGCCCTGATCGTTGATGAAGAATCGCCCGGTGCCCGGCTGAAAGGCCGTAGTGACCGGGTTGCGCAGGCCGTACGCCCACACGCTGCTCGAAAATGGATTGTCTGGCGGAATCGACCCATCGGAATTGAGCCGGAGAATCTTGCCCGCCACCGTGCTCAGGTTCGTCGCGTTTGAGCCGTCCTCGTAATCGCCGACTCCCGCGTACAATTTTCCATCCGGGCCGAAATGGATCGCGCCGCCGAGCCGGGTCGTCGCGCTGCCGAGGTTCGGCATTTCGTACAACACCGTCTCGCTCTGCGGCGTCATCATGTTGCCGCTGATCGCCAGTTGGCTGATCCGATTGTGCGGCGCCGGCGACGGCGTGGTGTAGTGGACGTAGAGAAACTGGTTCGACGCATCCAGCGCCATGCCCAGCACGCCGCAATCGTTGGTGGCGTAAACCGTCAGCGTGGCAAATGGCGTGGCGAGCAGCGCATCGTCTTGCAGGACGCGAATCGTGCCGTCCTGCTGTGCAATGAACACGCGTCCGTCATTTGCGATCTCCAGTGTGCGGGGATTCGTCAACCCGCTCGCCACTTGCGTCACACCAAACCCCGGCGGCAAAACCGTTGACGTCGCACTGGCTGGAAACGATGCGCCGCTTTCACCGCCAGGACCAACGGCGGTGACGACGTAGAAGTAATTGCTCCCACTGGCAACAGCACTGTCGGTGTAGCTCGTCGCGGTCACTGGATTCGTGTTGAGCAGCGTGTAGCTGCTGCCGTTGGCGAGTGAACGCCAGACATTGTAGCCGGTCGCGCCGGTTGCCGTGTTCCACATAATTCCAATCTGGCCGGCGCCACCGAGCGCGGTCACGCCGGTCGGGCGCGCGACGACGGTGGCGCCGACGGTGTCAGTTGGCCCGGTGAACCCGGGACCACCCGCGGCGATGTAGCCGGTGCTGGCGCCGTTGGTGTCGGCGGCAACCCAAAACGCGTAGAGCTTGCCGTTGGTCAGCGAAAAGCGGAACTGCACCGGT
>CAZAQZ010000181.1:0-6293 GCA_964487175.1 uncultured Verrucomicrobiota bacterium
CACCCGCAAGCTTATACCGCTTGCGAAGGAGCCGCGCTTTCATACTTTCACTCCACAAACAAGGGGGGAACTGAGTCGGTACTAATTGCCCATGAATCAAACCGGCGAAACCCAATCAGGGCATTCCGGTCTCGCGCTCGCGATGCAGTGGCAGGGACAATATAAACATTGCCCCCTGATCCGGGCCGGCACTGTATACCGTCAGGCTCCCTCCCATTTCCTTCGCCGCGATCGCTCCACTGTGCAGGCCGAACCCATGTCCGTCTTTGCGGGTCGTGAATCCGTGCTCGAAGATGTGTGTCAGGTGTTCGGGGCGGATTCCCACACCATTGTCCGTGACCGAGATGCTCACCAAGTTGTCCCCCTCTGTCACGATGCCGACGGTCAGACGTTTGTCGTTCTGCCCTCCTTCGTCCAGGGCGTATTTGGCGTTGCGCACAAGGTTGATCAGAATTTGCAGTACCTTGTGCCGATCGACGGGAGCCGATGGTGTGGCGTCGTAATTGCGAACAATCTGTACCCCATGACGCGCGAGTGCTCTCGCGTTCATGTCAAGGGCGTCGTCGACCAGGCCGACAATGGGCAGCGTTTCTACAATCCCGGATGCCCGGGCGTAGCTCTGTTGCATCGCCACGATCTGTTTAATGTGTTCGACATTGGCCCCAAGGGACTCAAGTTCCTTGAGGATCTCCGATTGCTCATCACCCAGATATCGAGCCAGGCTGTCCAGATAATCGCACAGCTGTTTGCCCTTGGGGTCTGTGGCGAGGAACGCCCCCAAATCCTTCTCGTGTTCACGCATCATCGCAACTGCCTTCACCAAATTCTGCGTTTTCGATTCACGAATCTTCTCGCAGACGAGGCCCGCGGAAACGTTGACGCTGTTCAGCACATTCCCGACATTATGGAGGACATTGGTCGCCACTTCGGCCATCCCTGCCTGCCGGGAGACGTCGAGCAATTGCTTATGCAATTCTTCCAGGGCGGCTTCGGCCCGTTTGCGCTCGGTAATGTCGCGACCGGTGGCGAGAACGATGCGCTGTCCCCCGAGAGTCAGCGACGTCAGCGAAATTTCGGCATCGACGGGAATTCCATCTCTGCGGATGTGCCGCCAATAGAAGAGTTGCGACTGTCCCGCAAGCGCCGCGTGGATTCGTTCCTTGGCGGCATGCGCCGAATCCTTTCCATCGGGCTGCGTGGGCGGCGAGAAATCAGCTGGGGAATGTCCAATGATGTCTTCCCGCGTGCACGCCCACAGGTCGCAAGCCCGTTGGTTGCAGTCGAGGAACGTATCCGTCATCAACCAAACAGCTTCTGCGGAGTTGTCAAACAGAGTCCGATACCGCGCCTCACTGTCACGCAGGTTTTCTTCCGTTTGCTTGCGCTCGACGATCTCCTTCTCCAACTCCATCGTGCGATCCTTCACGCGCTGTTCGAGGTTGCGTTGTTGATCGAGAATCTCGTTATGGGATTGCTGGAGCGACCCGGCCATCTCGTTGAACGCCTGGGCCAGTTCCCCCAATTCGTCCGAACTCGCGGAGCCGACGCGAACACTCAGATTGCCCCCGGCCAACTCCTGCGTGCCCTCCACCAGGTTGCGCAGCGGCCGCACCATACGTCGCACCAAAAGGATGCACAACACCGACAGAACCAGGGCCAGGATTGCCGCGATCATCAGCGCGGCGACACGCGCGCGTCGCACCGCCCGACTCATGGATGCTGTAGTGACTGTCAGCTCAATCAAACCAAGTTGTTCCCCCACCTCCTTCGTGTTGTCCGCAGACATCTCATCAATCCCCACGCCATTGGCAACGGAAGCGGGTTGGAGGTAGACGGGCAGGTAATATGTCTCGGTGATGTCCGGCAACGTCTGACCAAGTTCGGAGACGCCTGTCCCCTTGAAACGCGCCACCAGATCGGGCCCAGCCTTGTTTTTCGCGACCACGTCCACATGGCCCGCCATCGCCAGGACTTTGCCCTTCTCGCTGAACACCACGGCGGAATCCACGTCAGCCTGGGCAAGGACCTTGACAACCGCACTCTGCAACAGCGACTTATTGCCCACCAACAGCGCATACTCGCATTCGTTGGCGAGACCGGTGATGATGGCGGCCGCGCGTTTGTCCAATTCCACGTCGGCAGTCGCCACCATTTGTTTCCCATACGAATACACCAAGGCAGCAGCCAGCGTGAGCAGAGCCAGGGTGGCTATGAATACCACCTTGAACTGCAGTCCCAACCGCCTCTGGTTCTTATTCTTCATTGTTGATGACGCTGACCTGGCCAATCGCCGCCTGCGGTATGGGGTTGCCCAGCAACTCAAGCACGCGACCATTGACCACGATTTGAAAGTCCTGCGGAGGCTGGACTGGTTCACCCAACTGTCCGCCCGGATGCAGGACGTCCCGCAGTAACTCCGCCGTCTGCCTGCCGACGGCTTCATAGTTCACGCGGGGAGCCAGCAACGCTCCCGCCTTGACCATGTTTTCGGAGAAACCCATGACGGGCACTTTGCTCTGGAGCATTTGGGTGAGCACGAACTGGGCGCTGCGGCTGTTGAACACCGTGCTGTCCACAGGTGCCCAGAGCAGGTCGATCCGCGGAACAATCAGCGCGGTGGCTTCGGGCAGGGACGACTGGGAATCGATCTCCTGGCCGATTACTTCAAGCCCGAGTTCGGCAGCGGCTTGCTTCATCTCCCCTACGGCGGCGGCGGATTTTTTCGGATCGTAAAGAACCCCGACCCGTTTCACCTTCGGTAAAACACCCAGCATGCGACGCAGTTGTGTCCGGGCGGGAATATCCAGAGAAACACCGTGAACCCGGGTTTTGTCCCCGGAAAGCAGGCCGGCCATAACGCTCTGCTGTGCATTGGCCACCATGCAGAACACGACAGGCGCTGTTGAGTTCGTGATTGCCCAAGCGGTGGCTTCGGTGCCAACTGTTACGATCGCCAGTGGTCGTTCAGAGGTGAGGGCGCGGAGGGTATTCAGCTCGTCCGGCGAGCCGCTCAGGTTAAACTCGCGCACTTCCGGGGTCGATGGATTGGTTTTCCATGCCTCCAGAAATCCTTTTGCCGCCACGTTGTACTGCGCCAAATCGCGGCTCTTCAACAGCAGGATCGTGTCTCCAGCTCGAATCAACGGCGCGCTGAGCAGGCCGATGACACCCGCAATCAAGAGCGCCCGCTGCGTCTTGTCCCTGATCAGTAGTGCCATGTGACCCTGCCCAGGACACTCCTGGGAATTTCAGTAATGGCGGTCTGTGTATTGCTGTTAAACTCGGCATGCCGATCCTGGAGAAGATTTTGTCCCCAGATGCCGATTTCGATGGATTTGGTTGGGTGCCACGCCAGTCCCAAGTCCAGACGAACGTACGCAGGGATTGGGACCGTGCTGGAACCTGACAATAGATCAAGACTGTCGACGTAATAGATAGCGGAATTGAACTCCATGTGCCAGGGCAGATCGACGTTCGAAATGAGGCGGAACTGGTGGCGCGGGCTATCCTGGGGCGCAGTACCGACCGTGTGCAGATTCTCGCGCAAGTACGTATACGCGGCACTTAGTTTCCACGTGTCCAGCACCTTCCACTCAGCCAGCAATTCCGCACCGTAGGTATCCCCACCCGGACCGTTCTCAGTCGTAATGGGTACCAGCACATGGGGGGGAGCCGGAGTCAACTCAAACACGGGAGTCCCCGGCACATAGGCTTCAAGCCGGTCGTACGCATTGTAAAACGTGGCCAGGTCGAAGGACAACTGTTTGATGGGCGCAATGCGATAACCCACTTCGTACGCCGTAAGTTCTTCGGATTGGAAGTCGGGGTTACCGAGCACGGAAACGAGGACCGGTGGGCTGGCCGGCGGTTGTGACACGGACTCATTTAGTCGAACGAACCGATCGCCGAGATCGGGTGTTCTCACCGCACGCGAAGCCGCCATCCAGATTGTTTGCCGCGGGACCGGCGTCCAGGCCAGCCGCCCGCTCGGCTCAACCTCGAAGCCTGTGAAATCGTTGCGTTCGAGCTTGGAACCAATCGTCAGATGCAACTGGTCTTTGATGACCGTAATCTCGTCCTGCAAGAAGACGTTGAACAATTGATCCTGATGACTCCCTGGAGTGAGCGCCACGATGGAATTGGAATTAGCGTACCCGGTCAGATATCGATATCCAAAACCCCACGAGATATCCTGACTCTCGCCAAACGAGAAGCGATGCTGCAGATCAAAGTCGTATGTATCATTGATGGATTTCGTCAGGAATTCCTCTTCCTGCTCGTGGTCGTAATACATCTGCAGCGTCAGTTCCGACGTTTTTGAGAATGAATGCGTCCAGCGACCGAGGATGTTGTCGCCTGAGTTCTGACTGACAGTGTCAACCGCGGTGGAAAGTGGCGGGGTGAGCGACGGTTGATCGACTGTCTCACCGGCGCGTTCACTGTAGCTGTCGCCCTGCAGCGTGAGAGCGTTGTTATCAGAGGCGTGCCAATCGACGCGGAAGCCGCCGCGTGTCGCGTCCCAACCGTCTGACGCAGCCGCGCCGCTGGAATCGACAAGATGCTCGCGGTCGAAGTACTCCACGTAGGCGCGGTAGAAGAGGTTCGTCCCGAGTTTTCCGCCATACCTGACGACACTCAGGGGCTGCTCTTCGCTGCCGTAGGTGGCACTCACGAACACACCCTGTGTATCTTTCGCTTCCTTGGTGATGATATTGACCACTCCGTTAACGGCGTTCGCACCCCAAAGCGTGGCGCCGGGTCCCCGGATCACCTCGATACGGTCAATCTCCTCCAACGGCAGGTCCTGCACATTCCAGAACACGCCCCCGAAAAACGGCCCGTACACGGTGCGTCCGTCGATCAGCACGAGCAGTTTGTTGGCGAACTCACCATTGAACCCGCGGGAGCTGATTGCCCAATGATTGGCGTCAACCTGGGCCACGTCCAACCCGGGAACCATCCGCAGCAACTCCGGAATACTGGTCATCCCCGATCGGCGAATGTCATCCGACGTCAGCACATACACCGCAGCCGCCGTCGAAGACACCGGCTCCTCGTGCTTGGCCGCGCTGTACACCATCGGAATATCGGCAAAGAGCAACTCCTCGTCGGCCGCCCTCACGCCGATTGCGGAAAAGAGGATTGCCGTCGTCACCAGGCAGGCCGTGAAACAAGTGGTTGTAATCGATTTCATGTTTAGTCGGCCTGCCCCTCTAAATCCCGCCCGCCCCCATGGGGAATTGCGCCGCATCGCCGTCCCGTTTCTAATGATGAGTTCAATCAAGGCTCTCTCGGTGCGTCCTGAATAGCAGCTACCGCGCTACTTGAGCCGTCTCGGGCGCTGAAGCGGTCAATTTGGCCGTAGGAAAATTCCGATTGTCTGTAGGACATTTCCTACAACACTTCGACGATTGGCACCTGCCGTCATGGGTGGGCCAAAAGCAAACGCTGCGGCCTGTCCCTTTTATGATTGCCATTACGGCTGCATGGCATACTGTCAGTACAGCTAGCGATAGGAGCGACCCGCAGTGAGATTGGTGGATTATCAGGCGAGCATGGGTGCTCGGTGACAATCTGAAACTCGAATGCGTCGGGAACTCTCACTGAGACCTTCTATCGCAGCAGAAAGCGATCATGGCTACGAAGCTATACGTGGGCAACCTGTCACCCAACACAACGGAAGGCCAGGTTCTCGAGCTGTTCAAGCAGGCAGGAAACGTGGTCAGTTGCCAGCTCATCATCGACAAGGCCACCAACAAGTCCAAAGGATTTGGTTTTGTGGAGTTCGGCTCGCCAGCGGAAGCCACCAAGGCGATTGCTGATTTCAATGGCAAGGAGCTGGACGGCCGGGCACTGAAAGTCAACGAAGCCAGGCCCCGTGAAGAGCGCCCCCCGCGGTAGTTCCGGTGGCGGCCACCAGTTCGGTGGGACATTTTATTCGCAACAGGGGCGTTCCGTATAAACGGGACGCCCTTCTAAATTGGCGATACAACGCGTGCGGTTGTCCGGTGAATGTGACCGCCAGTCGCGCGCCAGGAACCAGTCCATGATTTTTCCAGACGATCCCGCCTTTGGCGCGGTCTGTTGTTTCCCGAAAAGCTGTGTTCGGTGGGCAGACTTTTGGACAGACCCGAGCCTGTTTGATCCTGGTCGACAACGCGCAGCCTGATTCGCTGGGGCTGAAGGATCAGATGCTCGCTACGGGTCGCGAACGAGGCAGTTGTTCGTTGCTCTGCCTGGGATCGCTGCTGCGCTATTGATGCCATGCCGACGCACCACCTCTGCTCTTAACA
>CAZAQZ010000182.1:0-1853 GCA_964487175.1 uncultured Verrucomicrobiota bacterium
TTCGATTTCGCGCGCAATCTCGCGCGTCGCATCCACAATTTCAGCGCGACCGCCGTAGCTCAAGGCGAGGACGAGCGTCAAGCCGGTGTTCTTGCCTAACGCGTCGATGCTCTTTGTGAGTTGCCTCTGCGCCGTCTCCGGCAACGCGTGCAGGCGACCAATGGCCGCGAGCCGCACGTTGTTCTTGTTCAACTCCGGAATCTCCTGCTTGAGATAAAACTCCAGCAGATGCATCAACGCTTTGACTTCCAGCTTTGGGCGGTTCCAGTTCTCGATGGAAAATGCGTAGAGCGTCAGGTATTCGATGCCCAGCTCGCCACACACGCGCACAATCTCGCGAACGCTCTCCGCGCCCGCGCGATGTCCCTCGATCCGCGGCAGCTTGCGCTGTTGCGCCCAGCGGCCGTTGCCATCCATGATGATGGCCACGTGGCGCGGGATGCTCTTTAACTGGATCGCCATACTGCTTACAAGAAATCCATTGTCACAAAAAGATCGTTTCTTCGCGACGAGCGCCTACCGAGACGATACTCAGCCGCGCGCCGCTAAGCTGGGCAAGTTTCTGCAGGTAAATACGCGCCCGCTTCGGCAACTGATCGAATTCATGGGAATGCTTCGTCGACGTCTGCCAGCCATCGAATTCCTGGTAAACCGGCGCGCACTGTTGCAGCAGATCCGCATCGTTTGGCACAGTCTCGTACACTTTCTTTCCGATCTTGTAACCGACGCACACTTTGATTTTCGGCAGTTCATCAAGGACATCCAGCTTCGTCACCGCCAAGTCGTCGATGCCGTTCAGCATGACGGAATACCGCGTCGCCACTGCATCGAACCATCCACACCGCCGTGGTCGCCCGGTCGTCGCGCCAAATTCCCGGCCTGTTTCCCGCAGCATCGCGCCTTGTGCGTTGAGCAACTCGGTCGGAAACGGTCCTTCGCCCACACGCGTTGTGTAAGCTTTCATCACGCCCACCACCCGATCAATCCGGTTGGGCGGGATGCCGGCGCCCGTGCAGGCGCCGCCCGCAGTTGCGTTGGAACTGGTCACAAATGGGTACGTCCCGAAATCAATGTCCAGCAGCGTTCCTTGTGCGCCCTCGAACAAGATGTTTTTTCCGTCGTGAACTGCGCGATTGAGCAGTGTCACCGTATCAGTGATATGGGGCTGAAGCTTTCGTCCGCACGCCAAATAGTCCCGCTCAATGGCTGCCGAACTCAGCGGCTTCGCGCCGAATGCCTTGAAAATTTCGTTGTTCTCTCTGACCTTTCGACGCAGTTTCTCGGCGAACCGTTCAGGGGAAAGCAGGTCAATCACACGCAGCCCCGTGCGCGCCACCTTGTCGGCGTAGGCGGGACCGATCCCGCGTTTGGTGGTGCCGATCTTGCCTTTGCCCTTTTGTTCCTCGCGGACTTCATCGAGCA
Organism: uncultured Verrucomicrobiota bacterium; assembly: GCA_964487175.1. Classification (GTDB taxonomy): domain Bacteria; phylum Verrucomicrobiota; class Verrucomicrobiia; order Palsa-1439; family Palsa-1439; genus CAWFPN01. The sequence goes on from CAZAQZ010000182.1 coordinate 1,423, forward strand.
GGCGGTGATACGGGAACACGAGGTGCGCCGTCTCGCTGACGTACAAATTGCCGTCGATGGGTATGCCGCGTTTGCGCAGGTGCTCGATTTCCTCCCAGAGCGCGACCGGATCGACCACGACCCCATTGCCGATGACGCTTACCTTGCCGGGATGCAGGATTCCGGAAGGAATAAGATGCAGCACATACTTGTGCTCACCCACCTCGACCGTGTGCCCGGCATTATTGCCCCCCTGGTAACGCACCACCATGTCGGCCTGCTCGGTCAGCACGTCGATGATCTTGCCCTTGCCTTCGTCACCCCACTGGGCTCCCACTAAAACTGTCGTAGCCATAACCGGCCCACGATAGCCGAACCGTGAACCCACTGGCAAGTGACAAGAGCGCGTCATTGCGGCATTTTCCTTGCGGAACACGCCACCTGTCCTTAAA
>CAZAQZ010000182.1:1863-6271 GCA_964487175.1 uncultured Verrucomicrobiota bacterium
TAAAGTGCCGTGGAGCAAGACGATGCAGGAGTCCGACCGTTCACCAAAGCAACTCGGGGTGATGTCCCCGTATCAGGATCCGCCCCAACCGGCGGAACCACCGAAACAGGGCTTCCCATTGAAATCAATCGTTGTGGCGATTTATTCGACGGTTCTGGTTTTGCTGGTGCTGCTGGTTGCCGTCTTGTTGTGGCGACACACCGTCGACAATCCCTACCGGACGCTCGAGGTCTTCCCCACCCAAACCTATTTCGACAACGCCTCGTCGCTTTTTGGCAATAAGTTCCAGGCAAAACTGCGCGTCGAAGGCGATCTCGGCTGGTCAGCGGGCGTGGGGCGATTGATGGTGTTCAGCGCGGATGGCGATTCGAGGTATATTCCCGTGATGGTCAAGGGTGACCAGGCCGGTCTTTCGTTCAATAAGGGCCAGACCTACGTCACACAACTGACCGTTGGCGAAAATGGGTTGTTGTATGCCACTGATCTCAAGAAAAACTAGCCTCGTGCTGATCGCGTTGATGCTGGCAGCACCTGTGTTTGCCGCGGACGAGGATGCTGCGGACACGGGCGCGTCCAAAACCCCGCCCGCAGCAGACGCGCACGAATCCAAGATTACCGCCACCTTTCCTGGCTCACCTCTGGACGCAAAGACAGCCAACGAGGAGGATAAACAGCGCACACCAGGTGATACCCTTGGTCTCTCGCAAAAACAACAGGAAGACCTCCTCCAAGGCATTGAACAAAAAATCCGTTCCCTGAATACGTTGTCCTCCCCCGGTATGGACAATCCTGTCGTCCGGGCGCGCTTCGAAAAATTCCTCAACACTCCCGGCGCTGATCCGAAGGACGTGAACCGATACGTCGCCACCATCCACAAGATCCAGGAACTGATCAGGAATCGCGATGACCACGCCGCCTGCAAGCTGCTTTACGACCTCTCCGCCTTCGAGTGGGACGCCGAAATCGGCGAATCGCTGGCCAACCGCGTGGAAGTCACCTGGGACATGCGCCTGACGCAGGCACAACTGGAAGAAAAAATGGCCGGTCTGCGCAAGGAAGTGCATCAGGAGATTTGGAACACCGAGATGTTGATGAAAGATGATTCTACCGTCAGCAAACCCCAGGACGCGTCGTCGGCGCAGGGAAAAGGAGGCTCGTCAGCCTCCTCGTCCAGTTCATCCTCCACCAGCAGCGCGGCGGCGACGACGCCCACCGTTTCGCCGGGGGATTTTTCGGTGGACACGCTTCTCAACGGAGGCGTCACGGTCCCGGCCCGCAAACTGCGCGCGACGGAGGAATATCTCCAGCGGCTCGAAGCCGGCGCCCGGCTCAAGACCAGCGAATTGAAATCCGACGCCATCGAACTGAAGGACCGCTCGGATTTTGAGGACTACGTCAACAGCCTGTTTGCCTCGCAACGGCACTTGTACACCATCATTGCGGCGGATTTTTACCGGGAGTTGTTCGGTGACGGCGATTATCCGCCCTCCATGGCCGACAAGGTCAACGCATCGAAGGAAGTCATCCGCGACGTCGATCAATCCGTGGAAGTGATCAAGTTCAAGATGGACAACAACGAACTGGCGGGCGCGTATGAGCATTTGCAGTACGCGTTTCTGGCCAGCGAATTTCATCCCGCCCTGCTGACCCTCAGCCGCGACACCAAACGCAGAATCCGCGCGTTCGGGTTCAACGTCCTGCGGCTCCAGAACATGCTCGAAGCCCGCGATTTTGGCGAGATCGAGCCGTTGTTGAAGGAGATGCAGGTGCAGGCCAGTGACTTCGACCCCACGAAAGTGCGCGCCATCGTCGACGCCGTCAAACTGGAGAGCCGGTTGCGGCTCGGTGCAGCCAAACTCGCCGCCCAAGGAGGCGACCTCAAGACCGCCATGGCCGAGTTCCGCGCGGCGGCCCAGACCTGGCCCGCCAATCCCGACCTCGATCTGGCGCAACTCGGCTTCTTCAATTCTCAGGACGTGAAAACGCAAATGCAGGTGGAATTCGACCGCCTGATCAGCGCCAAGAACTATCGAGGCATCTTTGAAAAACAATTGCAGCTTGCCCCGGCGCTGGCCGGTGACAGTGCGCGGATCGACCAGATGAAAGCGGCCCTTGAGAAGGTCAAGGGCGCGGAAACTGCCATCGAAAAGGCGAACCTGTTTCGCCGCAACAACAATCCTTACGCCGCCTGGGAGACGCTGGAGTCGGCAGCGCAGGATTGGGCCGACGATTCCGAGCTGAACAAGATGCGCGCCGAGTTGGCGGGAGAAAGCGCTGAGTTCGTCCAACAGATCAAGAAAGGCGAAGAAGCCGAACATGCCGGCCATCTTGGCTCCAGCCTTGCTTTCTACCTTAACGCCCAGCGGCTCTACCCCATGAGCGACGTGGCTCGCACTGCGATCGAGCGCCTCAGCGGCCGGCTTCTCAACAAGAGTTCATGAGCCGGATCGCGCATCGATGCAAGAACCCGCTTTTGTTGTTCGCTCCCTGACGTATCGCATCGACAGTACGCCAGGCCCGAAACTGTTGCTGGATGATATTTCCTTTCGTCTGCCCCAAAAGCATTTCACCGCGATCATCGGTGCGTCGGGGTGCGGTAAGACGACGCTTCTGCGCGCTTTGGCGGGACATTTCACCCCCACCAACGGCAGCATCGTGCTGCTCGGCCATCGATTGCTGGACTACAAGCGCCGCTACCCGTTGGCGCTCGGCTACCTCCCGCAGGTGTCCCAAGTGCACGAAGAGCTGACCGTGACTGAAATCCTCGAGTTCGGCGCGAGACTGCAATTGCCCGTGTCGGTCAACGCCGCAGTGCGACGTCAGTGGATTGGGTATCTGATCAAGCTCGCGGGACTGGAGAGCGTGCAGAATCAATCCTACAAAACGCTTTCCGGTGGACAACGCCGGCGCGTCGCGCTGGCGGAGGTGCTGATTTCGGATCCGCCACTGCTTATCGTGGACGAGCTGACCAGCGGTCTCGACCCCCAGGCGGAAGCCAGCATGATGCAGTGGTTGCGGTTTCTCGCCCACGAAGGCGGCAAGACCATCGTCCTCGTCACGCATGCCGTGCGCAATCTCGACCAGACTGATTCGATGATGTTCATGAAGGATGGCCGCATTCTGTTTCACGGAAGCTATCAGGAATTGCACGATGTCACCGGCATTCACGAGATTGAGGAATTGTACGTGAAGAATGAGGCCGAAATTCCCCGAACGATGGCGCCGCAGGAAGTCCCCGACGTGCCCATGCCGCAGCCAATCCGCACGGGCGGGCCGCCATCGGCCTGGCGGCAGTTGCAGACCCTGGTGAGGCGTCAATGGCTGCTGCTGTCGCGGGACCGGATGCAAATACTACTGCATGCGGTGGTCCTGCTGACGTTCCCGGCGTTGGTGGCCGTGTTCGCCATGGGCGGGTTGCCGCAGGTGCGCAACCTTTCGCTCAACTTGAACGGCAACATCGTCCATTCGCTGCAGGAGCAGTTGCTCTATCTTAAGGATTCGCTGTCCTCCGCGAGCCTCGTGTCGGGGCTGATCATGTTCCAGGTCATTCTACTAACCCTGGCGGGCGCCAACAACGGCTCCCGGGAGATCGCCAAGGAACGGCCGATCTGGGAAAAGGAACGCCGTACCGGCCTGTCGTCCGTGGCGTATTTTCTCAGCAAACTGCAAATGGTAGCCGCGTTCACCGTCCTGCAATCGTTTTGGATGACCTGGTTCGTCAAGGGCATCTGCCGGTTTCCGGGGGACTTCGGCACACAGTTCATCGTGCTGCTGCTCACCAACCTCGCCATGGGCGCCACCTGTCTCGCGATTTCTGCACGAGCCTCCTCCACGGAAAAAGCCTCCCTGCTGGCGATCTATCTCGTCGGATTACAATTGCCGCTGTCAGGCGCGGTGCTTGCCTTGCCTGAATGGCTGGCGTGGATCACTCGACCAGTGATCGCGGCGTACTGGGGATGGAGCGGCTATCTCAAATCGCTGGCTGATTTCTCCCTCTATGATATTGTGCGCCAGACCACGCATACCTGGCTGGCCACACCGGGCCTGGCATGCGCCATACTCGCGGCGCACATCCTCCTGGCCTCCGCGTTGACCATCTTCTTCCTGCGCCCTAAATCGTAATCGTCGTGCCGTCGAACTTGGTGATGGTAAAGCCGATGTCGGCTTCGTTGAAGCAGGCTTTGGATTCCGTGAGCATGTCGATGGCGATTTGTTCGCCTAGCTTGACGGATTCCCAATAATCGCTGCGGTAATGAATACCCGCGGCATTGCGACCGATCGCGATGTTCGCCGCAACCTTGTTCAACTCGTTGCCGACGGTGAGGGCGGGCCCGCTGTAGGCATTCAGCGTCGTGCCGTCGGCGCTCGGGACAACCGGGTTGGGGATTATAAACGACTCGTCAAACCA
>CAZAQZ010000183.1:0-6267 GCA_964487175.1 uncultured Verrucomicrobiota bacterium
TTCATGTCGTCCGGTCCTTCGCAGAGGATGAACCGCGCCGTCACGCGCGAAGATCCTGCAAGAGATCCTCGCGCATTCGCAGCGCGTGCTCGTGATCGAGCGTCGTGGCTCGGAGCGACCCGTCGTACAGGCTCAGTCGGTGCACCGCGGGATAGGGGAGCCCTTCCGCCTCGGGTGCCTGAAGGATCCGATCGATGAGCTCGATGCTATGGGTGCTGAGAATCACTTGCTTGCCTTCGCGCGCCGAGGCGAAAAGTAGCGTGGCGAGCTCCCGGAGGTAGCGCGGATGTTGGAAGCTCTCGGGCTCCTCCAGCAGAACGACTCCCTTCCGTAGATTCACGACCGCGGCGGCGAGCTCGAGGAAGCGCTTGAAGCCATCTCCAGCGAGAAAAGCCGGCACCGGGTGACCGGTTACGAAGAAGGTGTGCAGGACGAAGTCACCGTTCACTTTGAGAATCCGCAGGTCCGCGAGCCCCGGCATCGATCGGGCGAGCGCTTTGACGACCGTCGGAAGTTGCCCGGCCTCGTCGATCCGCGTGTACGCATCCTCCAGCGCGCCATCGCGACGAATAGCCTCGACATCGACGAACGTCACCGTGGGCTTCGAGTCACGCCCGTTGACAATGAAGTTCTCGGATCGGCAACCTCGGATATCGACGAGCGCTGTCATCTCGCCGGTGCGCTCCCCCCACGCTCCCGCGGTCAGCAGTTCCATCGAAGGATCCGTCCACGCGCCCTCGTGCAGCGTCCAGCTAAATTGATGACCGTTCTGGCTGATGGTCCTGCCTTGCAGCGGTTGGCCCGCGCCCGCAGTGGCGATGGCTTCGTTCAGGGCTTTGTCCGCCAGCCGCGCCGCCTCTGCCTTGCGTTCCGAGATCTCGCCGGCAAGGCTGGCAACCCGCAGCGCCTCGACCGCCACGGGAACCACGATAGCCATGAACATCAACGCGGCCAGCACTTCGGCCAGCGTGAAGCCCGCCGCACACGCGGTGAACGGCCTCTTATTGTTGACTGCCATGAATCTCATAATCCATTCGATTGCGCGCCTGGACCAGCCAGAGCGCTGCTCCGGTTGAATCTGTCAGGCGCACGGTCTTGGGACTGCCTTCATCGATCGTGCCATCGGGCAGGAAGCGGATCACCGGCATATGGCGCAAGGTCGTGGCGCCCGATGCGGCGTCCACCACCGCCAGTTGCACGTTGCCATCCACCGAAAACTCCATCGCTTTGGGGTCGCCCTGGGCAGAGGCTGCCTCCTGTTGCACGCCATAGGCGTCCTGCCCTGCGTCCATCCACAGCAACATCGGCATTCCCTCCGACACAGCGCGGCTCTGCGCCGCGCGCGTGACCGAAAGCAGTCGGCGGCCTTCTGAATCCAGCGCCCGGCCGCGCACGAAATTCGACAGCGACGGCACGATCAGCGACGCACAGATCGCCAGCAGCGTGAGCACCAGGATCAATTCGATGAGCGTGAACCCGCGCCGGCATGCTGCGTTACCGTTTAATTGTCCAGTTGCAGATATCATCATCGGTTCCCGCCCGCCCGTCCGCTCCCACCGACATCAGATCGTAGGAACTGGGGTTGTGACGACCGGGACATTCATAGAGGTAATCGTTGCCCCACGGGTCTTTGGGAATCACGTCGGTTTGCAGATACGGCCCGTGCCAGTTGGCGGCGCCACGGGGCTGCTGGATCAAATCCTGCAGGCCACCTTTGCCCTTCGGGTAATAACCCATATCCACCTCAAACGCGTCCAGCGCGGTTTTGAACGTGGAAATCTGCGTTTGTGCCGCGGTCACGCGTCCGCGCTCGGTGGTGCCGGAAAACTTCGGCAGCACGATGGCCGCCAGCAATCCCAGAATAACCAGCACGAGCAGCAGCTCGACCAGCGTAAAGCCTCCGCGTGACCGGGCGAGACCGGCAATTCGATTGTTCGTTTTCGTGTTCATGATCTATCCTGTGATGACGGTTATTTGATGTATTGTTGCAGCGTGAAAATGGGCAGCAGCATCCCGATAAAAATCGTGCCGATGAATCCGGCGACGATGAACAGCATCAGCGGTTCGGCAAACGCGACCGCGGTTTTCAATTGCCGGTCCAGATCGCCTTCAGTCACGCTCGCGATGCGGACCAACTCCGCGTCGAGCCGCCCGCTCTCTTCGGCAACAGAAACCATTTCCACAACAGACCCCGGAAACAGTCCCCGGCAATCGGCCAAGCTCTCGCCGAGCCGTCCGCCGGCCTGGACCCGCTCAATGGAAGCCGACACGGCGTCCACCAGAATTTGGTTCCCAAGGGATTTTCGCGCGACGTTCAGGGCCTGCACCAGCGGCACACCGGCCCCCAGCAGCGTGCCCAGCATCCGGCAAAAACGCGCCATTGCGAATTGCGAGAGCAGCGAGCCCACCACCGGCGCGCGCAACGCCAGCCCTTCCCAGACTCGGCGGCCTTTCTCGGACATCACCGAACCGCGCACCAGCACAGCGACCAGGAAGATGGCGGCGAGCACGAGTAATCCATAGGAGCGTGCCACCCGGCTCGCCGCAATGATGAGCTGAGTGATTAACGGCAGCGCCGCGCCAAATCCTTTGAACAGCTTCTCAAAATTCGGTATGAAAAACACCAGCAGAAAGGTCAACACCCCCAGCGCCAGCACGACCAGGATGCACGGATACAGCATGGCGCTGGTCACCTTGGAGCGCAGCTCCTTCTCACGCGATTGAAAGTCCGCAATCTGCGACAACACCAGGTCGAGAAACCCGCCGGTCTCGCCCGCCTGCACCATGGCCACGTACACCCGCGGAAACACGTCCGGCGATTTCGCCATCGCATCGGCCAGCGACATGCCGTCGATGACGAGGTCGTGAATTTCCCTCCACTTGGCCGCGGCGGCAGGCGACGCGGCGTCGCGGTACAGAATCACCAGCGCACGGCTCAACGGCACTCCCGCCGCCAGCAAACTGGACAGAAGACGGGTGAAGTTTTCCAGGGAGCGCGCAGGAATCTTGTCCGATTTCAATTTGAGCGGAAATTTCCCGATGGAAAATGGTAGCGAAGCGCCGTCGGCCGGTATGCCGTCGGCGTGTTCCGAGAGACTGACGGGACGCAGGCCGAGTCCTTCCATCTGGCGAAACGCGTCGGGGCGGCCAGGGGCTTCGAGTTGCCCCTCGGTCATCGAGCCATCGGCTTGCAGGGCTTTATATTGGAATGTCGGCATATTGCGAACGGCCCGTCGCTACGGTTGCGGGCGTTTTCGGATCGGCTTCTCCCGTATGCGGTTCGTCCTTCCTGGCGGTCGCCACTTCCTTGGCTGTCGTGACACTCAAGACCTCTTCGACCGTGGTGATGCCCATGCGCACAAGGCGCCAGCCGTCCTCGGCCAGTGTCCGCATCCCTTCGCGCCGCGCCGCATTGCGGATTTGGTCCGTCGAGGAGCTTTTCAAAATCAATTCGCGGATTTCGTTGTCGATGTCCATCCATTCAAAGATGGCGTGGCGTCCGTGAAAGCCCGTGTTGCGACATTCCCGGCAGCCGACCGATCGATAGATCGTTGTGTCGACAGGGATGCCGACCTGCGTCTTGAATGCTTGCGCCTGGGGTGTATCGTCCGGTTGTTTGCAATGAGTGCAGAGCACGCGCACCAACCGTTGCGCGAGGACGGCTTCCAATGAGGAAGCGACCAGATACGGCTCGACTCCCATGTCCACCAGCCGTGTCAACGCGCCGGGCGCATCGTTGGTATGCAACGTCGAGAACACCAGGTGACCCGTCAACGACGCCTGCACGGCGATTTGCGCCGTTTCCTGGTCGCGGATTTCGCCGATCAGAATCACATCGGGATCGTGTCGCAGGATCGAGCGCAGCCCGCGCGCAAAACTCAGCCCGGCTTTCTCGGATACCTGGATTTGGTTGACGCCCTTGAGCTGGTATTCCACCGGGTCTTCAATGGTGATGATTTTGCGGACCGCATCGTTAATTTCGTTGAGAGCGGTGTACAGGGTCGACGTCTTGCCGCTGCCGGTTGGACCGGTGACGAGAATGATCCCGTGCGGCAGTTGGAGGACCCGCCGGAAACTCTCCAACTCGCGCCGCTCCATATCCAGTTCGCGCATGCCACGCAGCATGACATCCTGACGCAGCAGACGCATCACGACCGCCTCGCCATGCAGCATTGGGATTACCGACACGCGGATGTCCACTTCGCTTTGGTCGATGCGGATCTTGATGCGACCATCCTGCGGCAGCCGTTTCTCCGCGATGTTAAGATGGCTGAGGATTTTGACGCGGGAAACGATAGCTGGTTGAAAGCGCTTCAACTGCGCAGGCACGGGAATGTCCTGCAAGACGCCATCGATCCGGTAGCGGATGCGAAACTCGTCCTCGAACGGCTCGAGATGAATGTCCGAGGCGCGCAGTTCGATCGCGTCGCGCAACACCTGGTTAACGAAGCGGATGATGGAGGCATCGTCGTCCGCGGCTGTGTCGAGGTCAGTGTTCTCGGCGTTCTCGTCCACGAATTGGAACAGCTTGTCCTCGCCGAGGGTGTCGATCGTGTCCGCTCCGACGCCGAGCCATTTTTTCATCTCGCGCTGGATGGCTTCGCCGGAAGCCAGCACCAGCTTCAGGTTCAGGCCGGTCAGTGTCTTGAGCGCATCGATTCCCTGGGTCGCAAACAGGCGGCTGGTGGCGACTTCAACAGTTCCATCGTCGCGCCGGAGCGGAAGTAACTCCTCCTTGAGCAGAATGCGGGCGGGAAACAAAGAGAGAAGCTCGCGGTCCGGCTCGATATTGTCCAGAGCGTTGTAATCCAGGCCGTATTCCTTCGCCAACCACCGCAGCACATCTTCTTCGCTTTGAACAGAGGTCTTGCCGCCCAGCAGCGACTCTGCATCGGTTGGGGACAATTGCCGCGCGGCGATCATCCGTTCCAGCATCGGCTTCGCGGATGCATCTGAAACTTGAGGGTCGCTCATGGGTTGGGATCGCCTGTTCGTGTTGACTGGATGCGTCTAGTTAACAAGTCCCAGCAAAACGGCCTGCGCTTCCTGGTGCACCGTAAGCACCTTGCGAAGATTCTCCTGCGCCAGCTGCAATTGGGCTTCCTTTTCCTTGTGCAAGGCACGGTACTTTTCCAGTGCCGCCTTCACCTGTGCCACTGGCGCTTTGGCATCGAGCGCGCTCTGCAACGCTTCGGCTTCCGGGCTGGGCTGATTGAAACCGCCCCGGCGGCCAGTGTCGCTGCTCTGTGATGCATTCCCGCCACCACCGCCGCGCCCTCCCCTGCCAAAACCCATGCCGCTGAATCCGACAGCCCGGCGGGCATCAAACACCTTTTGAACCAGCGGTTGAACGGCCGCCCAGTCCGTATCGTTTGTAAACCCGAGCCGTTCCCGGGTATTGTCCATCATGCGTTGCTCAAACTGGGCCGGATCGAAATTGCCCCGGCCTCGTCGTTCCTGCCCATTGGTGCTACTGTTCGTCCCGCTGTCTTGCGCCATAAGGGTGCCAGCACCCGCACACAAAGCAGCGGCGATTCCGCAAATTGTTGCCAGTTGATTCCATTTCATCGTCACGTCCTCCATTGCAGTCCGCTTTTCTCTTATGGCGTGGCGACTGAACGCCCGAGCGCCGTTCACAAACACACAGTGTCATTCGCACGGATTGTGCCAGCGCAAAAAACCTCAAATCCAGAGGAGAATGCGTGGAGCCGGTGCGCAAATCCTGCTCAACCCTTATGTCCGAGCGCAGATTTTGCGCAGGGCTTTGGATCCGGAGCGCGCTGATTTTCAGTCGTCCCAGATTCAGCGCACAGAGGCAGTCACACTGATCGAAGACCAGATCGTATATGTCTGGAAGTCACTTTGCTCTGTTGAAAAGCACTGACGGGTTTGGATGCGAGTAACAGTGGATCGAATAGACCGCTACATTGAGCAACGCTTCGGCCGACTGTCACTCGGACTGACGCGCTCGCAGTCATCCCGACCAGCCCAAGAGGAAGCGCGCTTTGAATTGGGTCACCGCGACCCCCGAGTGACTTCGCGCACTACATCCAAGCGGGAAAACGGCTCCGAGATGAACACCTCCGTATCGAAACAACTGTATGGCATTCAAACAGATTAAAATGGCGCCCCAGGCGTGAGTCGAACACGCGACCAGCGGTTTAGGAAGGCAACCAAGCAAATCTCACAATTGGCCTAAATATCTGCGATCTCCAGTACTTACAGAAATCCACAAACAGCCAACAAGTCCCAAAACTGCCATAAAGC